>DBDH01000039.1:5719-8530 GCA_002293455.1 Treponema sp. UBA937 | reverse complement strand
AATCGCCGCCTGATACCAATCGGAGTCTTCAGGCGCGGAACCAAGGGAAACCGACCAAGCATCGCTTTGAATGAGTACCGGTCCGCCGGGCAGTGTTTCAAAATATCCGTAAAAGCCTTTTGCGTCTACCGCCTTTCCGCCGATTTTACTGGCGTAATATGATAACTCGTTAATGCTTTCTTTGATTTCATCAGCGGAGGCTCCGCTTAAAATCATATTCTGGGCAGCATCTGAAAAATTGTCTAATATTGTCTTTGTATCGGACAAACTCACTCCGATACGGACTTCCGCAAAATCAAGTATGGCATTTGCGTTACGAATCAGGCTTCTGCGGACAATTGAACTCATAAAAACATAACTCAAAACCACCATTGCGGCGAAAGCGAGAACGGTAAATAAAAGCTGTGTGTACAATGTTTTGCTAATTTTTCCCGATAAAAACTTCGGCATAATTTTGATCTCCCTTTCTCAGCAAAACTCTCGTTTGATGATCTGACAACAACCTGCACAAAATGTCTTTAAGAAAATTGCACAACGCACGTATTGTTTTGCAATTTCGACTTTAGATGTAAAAAAAGAAAAATCTACTCTATCGTACCGCAAAGGAATAGATTTTTCTTAAAAGAGGTTCCTGTAAAATCTATTCCTTAGTTTTGCAAGTACCTTTAAGGCTGCTCATCTGATATAAGGTTATAGAATTGTGTATCAGACCATATTATAATTGATTTTTTTTCACTTTGCAACTATCATGTTTGCCCCAATGCGAATACTTCTTTTAGTCCGGCTTGGTAAGCAGTTCCAGCGCATCAAGATACGATAAGGCTTCTTCGCGGCTGTTTCCGCACATCTCCCTGTTTGGAATGAGCGAAGCGCACACCTTGGGGCGGTCAGCATTGTAAAAAATGCGGCATCGGTACGCATCATCTAAATGGACGCACCTCAGTCCGGCGGCTTTTCCTTGAGGCATTCCGGGGATAGGGCTTGAGATGGATAAGGCAATGCAGCAGGCTCCGCATCCGTTTCGGCAGGGAATCCGTTCCATTAGCCTATACGCTTCAGCACCGGAATGACAGCGCCGCTTAGTGTGATGGTTACCGGAAAATCTTCCGGTTCAAGCAGTACCGCTTCGCCGTCCATTTGCGCCAAAATCGGATACTCATAATGAAACTCGGCCTTATCGGCATTAAGCATCATGGCTTCCGGCTGTCCAGCATGGCTTCCCGTATTAAAGCGTTCCTTGAACGAAATCTTTTTGATAAGCGGCATTTGTTTGAGAATACAGACATTCCTGTCATCGGGGAGAATGTGCTTATGTGAACCATAGGTCCGATGCCCGCTTTCGCCCACCGCGGTAAGCAGTATCTTATCATGTATATGAATTACTTCTTTGCCTTTATCAAAAGCCTTTATTTCCATTGGACGCACTTTGTATAATCGGTCATAAAACAGCGCGGCAATATCTACCCAAAGTTTGTATGAATCGCCCGGCATGGAACCCTTCATCTTGTTGGTCATGTGGGTTACAAAAGCGTCAAGTCCTAACGAGAGGATATTGAAAGCGAGAAACGGGCCTTTCTTTTCGGTTGATGTTTTCAGGATGAGCGTTTTCCGGTACTCAATCTGTGCGGGTTCAATAAGAAGATCGAGGGCCTTATCCAATTCCCACGCGTCAGAACCGTCGTTGCCGGTTCCCATGGGCAGGCGGATAACCGCAAAATGAGTACGAAGCACAGCAGGCAAATGATAAAGCACCGTCAAGGCTTCAAGACTCGTTCCGTCTCCACCCGCAATAATGATGAGAAAAAAGGGAGACGCTTCTCTGCCCTTTTCCTGCCCCGAATCCGCTTCTTCCGCAAGAGCCTTTACAATCTCGCCGGCATGACTACGCCCCTTTGTAGGAATAATCCCCAGCGCGCCGAGACTTCCATCGCCCGCGTCCATTTCTTTTGCGGTGTTAGACGCTTCGGCTCCGCCCATCCGCGGAGGATTCTTTTTTGATTTTTCCACCGAAGCGTTCAGCGCGGCAAGATGCTTCTTCCATCGGGACTTAATTGTAAAGCCGCCGGCTGTGGGATTCGCAATGATAGTCCAACGCAGCGGACGCCCCGGAACAATGGGAGTTCTGGAACACACTTCCCCGATTCCCTTGGCAAATATCTCCAACTTCATAGTATTACTGTATACGATGATCTTTCAATCTGTCAAATGAAAAAAACTTGCCTTAGAGCAATGCTGAGTACGTTTTAACATCTGTCTTTGATCAAAAAAACAAATCCAATTGTTCAGGCCGACTCTTATCTTCAAACTCGGCAAGATACGCAAAGAGCGCGTTTGTATCATGCACAATATGATGATTCTCGCATTCCCGGTGAAAGATACTCATCAAAAAATCATGGTTGTCGCTGGAAACATGATAATTGTTTCCGTATTTGCGCTGATATTTTTGCTTGAGGCCCGGAAAATGCTTATCCAGATTTTGATAAAAATATTCGCGGTCTCCGTCTCGTAAAGTCAGGCCCATGCCGAAACAAATAATGCCGTATACTTTGGCCTCGATGCAATAATCCAACAAGCCCCGGAGATTCTCCTCTGTGTCATTAATAAAGGGAAGAATCGGGCAGAGCCAAACGACGGTTTTAATTCCTTCATCCCGCATGATTTTTAACACTTCAAAACGCTCTTTGGTCGTTGAGACATTTGGTTCGAGGATTTTGCAGAGCTTTTCATCAAATGTGGTTAACGTAATTTGAACAACGCATTTCGCTTTTTGATTGATTTTCTTCAGCAAATCCAAATCCCGCAAAATCAAAT
>DBDH01000039.1:0-5680 GCA_002293455.1 Treponema sp. UBA937 | reverse complement strand
GCAGATTTTCCGGAATCGGAATGTAAGGATCACTCATAGAGCCGGTTCCAATCATGCACTTTTTACGTTTGCTTTTGAGCTTTGCCTCCAGCAATTCCGGCGCGTTAATTTTGATTTCCACATCTTCAAAATCATGATCAATATTATAACAGAGGCTTCTGGAATCGCAGTAGATGCAGCCATGCACGCACCCGCGGCTGATATTCATTCCGTTTTGCGGGGATAAAATTCCTTTGACAGTTTTAAAGTGCATATATTAACGGTCCTCTGCGAGACGAATAGATAAAAGCTTCACTTAACCAGATTCTACACTATTTTTCGACAATACCATATAGATTTGTTCAGGCAGAATACTCAAATTCTCCTCGTTTTATCATATAAAACGATTCATTTTCATCCTTACATTAATCTTGGAACATTTTTGCTTGACAAGGCTTCTTCCTTCGTTATACCCTTATAGTGGACTTTAATATTCGCTGGTAAGGGGTAGAGTGATGGGATTCTTACTTTATATAATCCTCCCTCTTGCCGGGTTAACCTTAGGCTGGACTATTAGATGGCTGTATGCCAGATTCCAACTTACTGCATCGGAGCAAAGAGCCGAGCGTATAAAACAGGATGCGATAAAAGAAGCTGAAGCAAAAAAGAAGGAAATACTTCTCGAGGCAAAAGAACAAGTTATCCGCGAACGAAACCAGCAGGAGAGAGAGACCCGGGAACGAAGGGCGGAACTGCAGCGGTATGAACGCCGTGTATTGCAGAAAGAGGAGACGATAGAAAAAAAGACAGCTCAATTTGAAAAAATTGAGCAAGACTTCGCTGACCGGGATAAGGCAATACTGGCTCGCGAGGCGGTGCTGGAACAGGAAGAAGAACGGTATCGATCCGAATTGGAACGGATTTCCGGTTTATCTCAGGAAGATGCGAAAAAGCTTATCATTCAGGATTTGGAGAATGAAGCGAAACATGATGCTCAGGCTTTGATCAATAAAATTGAACAGGAAGCCAATCTTTCCGCGGAAAAAAAGGCGCGGGATATTCTTGTTTCCACTATCCAACGGGTTGCAACCGAAGTTACCGGAGATGTTACCGTTTCAACCGTAACGCTCCCGAATGATGAAATGAAAGGCCGTATTATCGGGCGTGAAGGGCGGAATATCCGGACCCTGGAAACGCTCACCGGCGTAGACGTTATCATCGATGATACTCCGGAAGCGGTGGTTATTTCCTGTTTCGATCCGGTACGGCGTGAGATCGCGAAAATTGCTATGGAACGGCTCATTGTTGATGGCAGAATTCATCCTGCCCGCATTGAGGAAATCGTTACAAAGGTCAGCAAGGAGATTTCTCAGAAAATTTTTGAAGAGGGCGAAAAGGTTCTTTTTGATCTGGGAATTCATAATATCAGCCAGGACGCAATCCGCGCTTTGGGACGGCTTTATTTTAGATCGAGCTATGGTCAGAATGTGCTGTATCATTCCAAAGAGGTTGCTGTTATTGCGGGTATTTTGGCGGCTGAAATCGGCGCGAACCGGGAACTGGCAAAACGGGGCGCCCTGCTCCATGACATTGGCAAGGGCGTTGAATCTGATTCCGACCTGAACCATGCTGAAATCGGCATGGATATGGCGCGGAAGATGGGTGAAGATTCCCGGATTATCAACGCGATTGGCAGCCACCACAGTGATGTGGAACCATCCTGTATTGAATCGGTGCTGGTGCAGATTGCCGACGCTATTTCAGCTGCCCGGCCCGGCGCTCGGCGGGAAACGTTGGATAATTACGTGAAACGGCTTGAAAACCTTGAAGGCATTGCCGAAGGTTTCACCGGGGTTGATAAAGCCTTTGCCATTCAGGCCGGCCGGGAGCTTCGTATCATTGTTAACAATGATACGATCAGTGAAGAGCTGTCGAAAGATCTGGCAAAAGATATTGCTAAGAAGATCGAGAACGATCTTCGATATCCGGGCCGCATAAAAGTTACGATCATCCGGGAAACCCGCATCGTAGAATATGCTCGTTAGTTACGTTTAAACAGCAATGAAGCCGCCGGAAGACATTTCGGCGGCTTTTTTTAAAAGGATTGGAAGATGGGAATTGTGCGTTGTATTATGATTGGGGATATAGTCGGCGAGTCAGGTTTGCGGGCTCTGGAACATCTTCTTCCCCCATTAATCAAAAAACATCAGGCCGATTTTGTGCTCGTAAACGGCGAAAACGCGGCGGATGGTTTCGGCCTTACCGAAGACTTTTTCAATCGAATTATACAAGCGGGAGCCGATATTGTCAGTTCCGGAAATCATATCTGGCAAAAAAAGGATTTTATCCCGATTCTTGATGCAGATAATAGGGTACTTCGTCCAGCAAACTATCCCGCAGGTTCTCCCGGTAAAGGGTATTCATTTATTAAGAAAAATAACGTCGATTATTTGACGATTAATCTCCAAGGCAGAGAATGGATGTACGATATCGATTCTCCTTTTGCCTGTTTGGATGCTATCCTGGATAACAAGGAATATAGTCAAGCGGTTATTCTTGTTGATTTTCATGCTGAAGCTCCAAGCGAAAAAGAAGCGTTAGCATTGTATGCCGATGGAAGAGTTTCTCTTTTTATGGGAACTCACACTCATGTGCAAACTGCCGATGAACGGATTCTTCCCAAAGGAACCGCCTATATTACCGACGCCGGAATGACCGGAGTAATCGACAGCATTATCGGCATGGATAAACCCATTTGTATGAACCGGATCAAAACGCAGGTTCCTTACAGAATGGAATGCGCCATAGGAACAGCATCAGTCGAGGGCGTCTACGTAGAAATTGATATAGAAACAAAAAAAGCTCTTTTCATCGAACGGATTAACGAGATTGCGGAATAATCGGAGACAATTGTAAAACTGGAGTTTTGAAAGAAGCTCTTCGCTCTAAAGCATATCTCTGGAAAGAGGACTTCCTATCCAAATGCCTTCCCCAAGATAATCAATTCTTCTTCCTTCAAGGAGAATTTGGACGTCTTTTATATTTTCAAATTCGGTCACCGTCCATACAATTTGCCGGAGTTGAGCGGCATATCCTTCCACGCCATAGATGTTAAATTGAAAATCTTCGCTAAAGCTGATATATGCTGTTGACCCTCTAACGGCCGCCGAGAGAATGGTCGTTCCTTCCGGAATAAGAGATTCTACTCCTTTTTTCTTTTCATCCGCATTAGGCCCCTGGAGAAGAACATTCAGAACATCCATCATTGGAGAATTTGATACCGGCAAGGACCTAAAAACCGACGTTCTCACGATAGTTCCATCGTTATCGAGTTTCACAAAATAAAGATTCCGGTCCCGCCGTATCTCTGCCGGATTTTCCGCGGGCGGATTTTCCGGCGCGCTTGTTTCAGGGGGCTGACTTGCCGGAGGAATTGTTTCAACAGGTGTACGCGGCAGATTATTAACCGGCGGAATAACCGCGACGGGAGGATGTTCCGAAGGAGAGACATCAATGTCTTCCGGAATCATTTCCGGAAGATTCTCAACAACGGAAGGTTCCCGGGTCAACAGTCTGTCAAGAAATCCGGTACTTTGAATATTCCGGGTAATAATTTCCCGGTTTATAATAAACAACCCGGCAATAACCGCGATAAACACAAGCCAAAATACAAAACCCAAAGATTTTTTGGGTGGCTGTTTTTTTGCCGGAGGTTTAGATGTTTGGTTTCTCTTTTTCCTTTCTGCCACGTTTCCATAATACGCCATCGGGCGGTTCAGGTCAATTGAAAAATAGCGTTAATTGCGGCGGTTTCTTAAAAGGATAAGACGAATCAAGTTCATAACCGCTCCCAGGGCTGCCGCAACATAGGTAAGCGCGGCGGCTGTAAGAACTTTTTTGACACCGATCAATTCTTCTTCACTTAAAACGGAGTTGTTTCTTAAAATAGCGACAGCGCGGTTGGACGCGTTGAATTCTACAGGCAAAGTAATAAGGTAAAAAAGCACCGCCGCGGAGAAAAGAATGATCCCTATATCCACCAATAAAGGAATTGAAACGACCAGTCCGATAACGGCCATCCAGGGCCCAATACTGCTCCCAATGTTGGCCGCGGGAACAAGAGCGCTTCGGAGTCCCAAAGGACCATAGCCTTGCGCGTGCTGAATCGCGTGCCCTGTTTCATGAGCGGCCACGCCAATCGCCGCGATAGAATCATTCTGATACACCGGATGAGAAAGCCGCAAAACTTTTGCTCCCGGATCATAGTGATCTGTCAGCGATCCTGCTGTCGGTTCAATAGCAACATTCCCGATATTATTTGCTTTCAAAAGGATTGCCGCGGCTTCCTGCCCGGTTAATCCGTTTCTGCTTCTCACCTTGGAATATTTTGCAAACGCCGATTTTACCATGATTTGAGCAATCAAAGACAAAATCAAAGTTGGTACAATTAAGACCAAATAATAATAATCAAACATTTTTTCACCCCGTTTTACGTCTTAAAAGCGATATTATGGATTGGAATCCAACAGTTCTATTTTGTCTCTAATGTGTACTAAAATGCTTTTTCTATCCGGAGAAGTTTGAATAGAAGTCTTTAATTTTGGCCATATTTTTATGAACTTCCAACAAATATCCCAAAATGGTAAATTGAACCAAGAATCCTGTAGAAAAACTATGGATAATCTCGACTCTTTCCAAGCCTGTATTTCTCCTGGATTTCTCTTTATTTTGTTATCTTTTGTAACAACAAAACAATCACCCTCATCCCCCAATTGTGTTATCCAATCTACATCAGAAGTCGAAGGGGAAAATAAATCGGTTATATGTAGTATACTAAAACCTCTATCGCCTTCCAGATAATCGAGGGCTTTACATAACTTTTTTGGTAAGTTTTCATCAAACACACATTTCATGCAATTTTCCGATTCTGGAATTCCAACGCACTCATAATGGTATCTTCATCAATTTCATACCAATCCATGATTTCTTCAATATTTTTATTTCTTTCATAAATATCGATAATCGTGTCAACACGGATATTAAGATTATCAATTATAAGTTTTCCAAAACTTCTTTTTGGATCCACAACAATACGATGCTCTTTTCCGAGCGGCCACCACTTTTCCGCCATATCAAAATTATCAAAATCTAAACTTTCATACAAAAAAGGACTAACAATAGGTTCTAATTGATATTGATGTTTCAATAAATCTAATAATTCCGGATTTTCATCGTGTTCAACAATTTTTGCTAATATTGATTTTCCATCAGTATAAAAGCTTTTTTTTGCAAATGGATGTGTGGTATTAAACAATTTTGATGCACATTCTGCCGATTTTCTAATGCTTTGCAGACTTAGGCCATATTTTTCAAAAGAAGCAATAAAAAGCAATTCAATTAAATCAAGAAAACTTAAAATTTTTTTTGAGTTTATCTGTTGAAAATCATTATGATAAATGGAGGGGATGCTATGTTTTAGACCTTTACGATAATATGTATATCCATTTGTCCATCGAGAGATTTTTGCAAGAGAAATTCCTGTCAAAATGTGTATATCAGATATTGTATATAACCCTTTCCCGATGAAATTCATGCCATCTCCCTGATTAAGTATATAAACCTATACACAAACATTTTAACATATTTCATTAGAAAATGTAATCATAATCCTTCTTTACCCACGGCAAACGCATGAAAGGAA
>DBDH01000065.1 GCA_002293455.1 Treponema sp. UBA937 | reverse complement strand
ATTTATGAAAAAAACATTCACATTCAACGCATCTACTATTGCTTCAACGGCCAGTAAGATGAATGACAGCGCTTTCGACTATAGCGTCGAGGCTTTTAAAAATGAGGATTACAAAGCATCATTCCACGCCTTGTTGGATTACGTTAATGAAGCATTTCGTCCGAAATACGGCAATGCCGACGGTACCGAGTTTAATGTTCCGCACGGTTCTATTATTGTGACGGTGAAAATCGAAGGTGATGAGTTGAAGATTACGGCGCCCTTTCTTTCATTGCCCGAAAAGAACAGAATTCCTTTGTTACGGCAAGTGACTTCTCTTAATTTTAACAACCTGGACCTGGCGCAAATCATTCTCGAAGACGACCGTTTATTTTTTGAATATTCTTGTCCGATGGCGCTGGCCGAGCCTTATAAAATATATTATGTGTTGCAGGAAATATGCCGCATCGGCGACAGGTACGATGACGAATTTGTTACGAAATTTAATGCGCAACGCATTTATGAGCCGAAAATAACACCTTATGATCAAAAAACAGTAGACGGCATTTATCAGGTTATTCAGGATAGTTGCCGGGAGTGGAAAGAAGCGATTGGCCATTTTGAAGGCGCCCGCCAATATGGCTATGCCTGGAATGTAACCGTGACAACCGTGCTTAAAGTGTTATACCATGCGCATCCGCAAGGGCAATTATTGAATGACCTGAATAAGTTTGTATGGGAATTAGACCGCGAGGACACTCCGCTTCCCGAAGTAGTGGCGAACGGCAAGCAGGCGGTGGAATACCTTCAAAATATGTCGAAGGAAAAATTGGCGGAAAACCTGTATTTCATAGAAACATTTATTCCGGACAAGCGCCGTTCAACCCTGAAAAACATTCAGGAAAACTTCAAAAACGCTTACGACAGGGTGACGGAGGGACTGGAGCAGGAGAATTATTTACTCTGCTGCCTGATGATTACCCACCAATTCTACAATATGTATTTCCATAACAATTTACAAGATGATGTGAATACTGTTGTAGTCAATGCACTAAAAAATGCGTCGGCAAAACCGTTTAATGAAGCAGCCCCGATTTTATATAAAGCATTAAGCGATATCATGGAAGGCCGGCTGACTCCCGAATCGTCAGGCGGAGGCATCTTCAAAAAAATATTCAAAAAATCATAAGCAGTAACAAGCATATTAATCAAGTATAAATTATGGAACAAAATAATATTTTCAATACCGTATTCAAAGTTAATCATGCCGGCGGCACAGGCAGTTGTTTTTACCTGAAACAGTACAATCTTTTCGTCACCAACTATCACGTAGTGGAAGGTTTCAAAAAACTGGCCATTAAAGATAACGACCAGAATTCTTTTCTTGCGAATGTTATCCTCGTAAATCCTGTTCGCGATATTGCGTTGCTGCAGGCGGAAGGTGATTTTTCGGCGCTTCCCGAAATAGGATTGTCGAACATGGAAGAAATTCGTATAGGACAAAAAATTAATGTAGCCGGTTATCCGTTCGGCATGCCTTTTACGGTAACCGAAGGCACTGTTTCATCGCCCAAGCAATTGATGAACAACAGCTACTACATTCAGACAGATGCTGCCGTAAATCCGGGGAATAGCGGCGGGCCGATGTTCAACGACAAAAACGAAGTGATTGCTATTACCGTAAGTAAATTCAACAATGCCGACAACACAGGCTTCGGCATACCGGTATCCGCATTGAAAGAAATGTTGGAGAGCGTCAACGAACTGGACAGAAATATTTTTAATGTACAATGTCCCAGTTGCGGCGTGTTAATTTCTACCGAAGAAGAATACTGCCCATCGTGCGGCGAACAGTTGAATAAAGACGTTTTCAAAGAAAGAGGGCTGACCGACCTGGCCATTTTCTGCGAGCAGGCTATCCGCGATATGGATATAGACCCTGTGCATGCGCGTGTTGGTTTTGAAAGCTGGAAATTCCACAAAGGAAGCTCGGAGATACGTCTGTTTGTTTACCAACGGGCTTACCTGTTCTGCGCTTCTCCTATCAATATCCTCCCGAAAAAAGAGTTGGAGCCGGTACTCAACTATATGCTCACAGCTCCGGCAAAACCTTACCAGTTAGGACTATTAGGAAGTGAAGTATACCTCTCTTACCGCGTGCATATCTCCGACATTTTCTCAAGCTACAAGGATGAAGTTCGCCAAAACATTACCAAGATGGCATTCATGGCCGATGCGTTGGATAACGTACTGGTAGACACTTTCGGCTGTACTTTTTCCGAGTATACGAAGAAAGATGCGGTGTAAACCGAGGAGGGGTAAAAAACAAGATATTTCTCCATAATTTTTGATATTTCAGTAATTATTTGTATTTTTGTACTGAAATATCAGTAATTATGAAATCAAAAAATGCTCCATACACCCAAAAGCAGAAGAATATTCTCGCTCAATTGGGGGAAAATATCAAGCTCGCCCGGTTACGCCGAAAGCTATCCGTTTTGTCTATGGCGGAACGGGCGGGAATGGCCCCATCCACGCTGGTAAACATTGAAAAAGGCTTGCCGTCGGTTTCGTTGGGCAATTACCTTCAAGTGTTATCTGTATTAGGATTAGCAGGTGATTTGTTACTTATAGCAGAAAAAGACCCGCTGGGAAGGCAGATACAGGACGCCGGACTGATCGTCAAAAAAAGAGCGCCGAAGAAAAAGAAATATCCTTCGGTGCTTGATCCTATCATTGACAAAGGAGAAAATTATACACCGGAATTTGAATGAGCCGATGAAAACAAATAATGAAAAGAAAATTCTTGTGTATGCCGATTGGTATATGTTCGACACGCCCCGCCTGGTAGGTAAGTTACATTTTGCTGCTGTGCGTGGAAAGACCGTTTATTCTTTCGAATATGATCAGGAATGGATAAAAACAGGAATAGCTATAGATCCGGAATTGCCGCTTGTTGCAGGAATCCACTATAGCTCTTCGAACGAAAATTTTGGAATTTTCCAAGATGCTTCGCCCGACAGGTGGGGGCAACTGTTGATGAAACGACGAGAAGTTTTGTTAGCGAAAAAAGAGAAAAGGGAGCTGCAGGCTCTACGTGGAATTGATATCATGTTAGGAGTACATGATGCTCACCGCATAGGGGGACTACGGTTCAAAGAAAATGAAGATGGGGATTTTTTAAGCAATGACAAATTATTGGCGGCACCTCCCTGGACATCGCTCCGTGAATTGGAGTATGCGGCAGAGCAGTATGAAAAAAATACCGACCGGCCGGATGAGACATCATTAAAATGGATTAACCAATTGATTGCTCCGGGATCATCGTTGGGAGGCGCCCGTCCGAAAGCAGATGTAGTTGATTCGAAAGGTATACTATGGATAGCCAAATTTCCAAGTCAGAGGGATGATGCGGACACGGGTTTGTGGGAAATGATTATTCACGAATTGGCCGAGAAAGCCAAGCTCTGCGTGCCTCAGGCAAGCGTAAGACGACTAAGCTCTTCTCACCATACTTTTTTATCCCGGCGTTTTGACCGTACTGCAGAGGGTCAGCGTATCCACTATGCTTCGGCAATGACCTTACTGCAACATACGGACGGTGATGATGCCAATAGCGGAGCCAGCTACCTCGAATTAGTCGAATTTATTAAGTCACATTGCACAGATGTAGCAACCAATCTTGAGGAATTATTCCGGAGGGTACTTTTTTCCGTTTGTGTGTCGAATACCGACGATCATTTAAGAAATCATGGTTTTTTATATACCGAAGACGGGTGGACACTTTCGCCTGCCTTTGACATTAACGCCAACGAAACAGGCACAGGGTTAAAGTTAAACATAGATGAAAGCGACAACGCCTTGAACGTAGCTTTAGTGATGAGTACAGCGCCCCATTATTTGTTATCGACTGAACGTGCCGATGAAATAAATAATGAAGTTGCTTCCGCCGTTGC
>DBDH01000090.1 GCA_002293455.1 Treponema sp. UBA937 | reverse complement strand
CAAGAGCCTGCTCATCCCTTTTATAACACACTGTTTAGTAAACGCTTTCGGTTATCTTATATGCGTTTTAAAATAACCCAGCGTCAAAGGTTCTTGTGAATTTTCTAAAGTTTTGCGGGAAGCTCATGCATCAATGTTTTTTATATCTTGCGATAAGTTCCAAGGGCGTAATGCCGAGATTCCGTTTAAAATCGTTGTTGAAATGCGGCTGGTCGTAATAATGAGCGGCTTCTAAAACATCTGAAGGACTGGCTTTCCCGGAAGTCAGAATTTCTAGGCATTTCTGAAACCGTATAATAGACAAAGCCATCTTTGGCGTTATGCCGAAATGTTTTTGGAAAAGACGCTGACATTGACGGGAGCTGTAGTTCATCATTTTGCATAATTCAGATGTTGTTTCAGGAGGATCGGCAGCAAGTACAGTAAACAATGACGTAAAACGGTCCGGCATCATTCCAGATATTATCCGGCAGACATAGCTATAAAAAGCGGTTCTTGCCTGTTCCAAAGGCATCGAAAAAAAGGCATGTTGATCGAAACTGCCGTCAACTTTTTCCAAAGGCAAATAATCATCCATAGCGGAAGAAGCACATAAGCCTGTCAATTGGTAAAACGCGCCGGGCATGAATCTTGCTCCCATAGACTGCCCCGGAAGTTCCATCAAAAAATGAAAGTCTGTTTTACTCATGCCCGCAAAGCCAATCTGCTTCTTGTTCACATCGGCAACCAAATCGATGCATCCGTCGGTTACAATGATATTTTCTACGGTTTTTGCTTTGTCCGAGAGAGAATGCATTTCCCAAAAACAGATAACAAATTTCTGTAAGGATTCAACAACATGTTCCGTATACCGGACACTGTCTGAGAATTCTTCTGATATAAGATACGGAATCTGAATGGGATAATACAACTTACTGCGTGTGTAACATCGCCAAAGATGCCTGTATCCACTCCGCGGCTTCTTTTTCATAAGTGTTCTCTACGAGGAGAAATTCAAAAAGCGCTTCTTGAGGCGAGGCGGAAAAGTAATAACTTTGACCTAAATAAAACCTTGCTCTGGCTTCCGCATTGGCTGTCCGGGGAATGCTTAAATATTGAGTAAGTTCGTCTCTTGTGCGCGGCCAATCCCTGCTTGCAAATGATCCTTGAACGATGGACCGCAAAGCATAATCTCCTCCGCTCGCGCTCGTATTCATATCTTCGGCAAAGACTTTGGGATGTTTTCTAAATTGTTCCATGCTACCAGAGTAATTGCCGGCAATGCTCTCAACCACTCTTGCCGCTTCAGGACTCAATGGAATGGGGGCGGGCAGTTCCGGCAGATCATTTATCCCTGAAATAAGACTGCTCGTAGAAATAATCGGCAGCGGCATAGACCTTAGATCATTCCTTGCCCCTGTTCCCGCGATATTTGATGATTTTAGGGGAATCTCCACCGGATCTCTCGTGGTATTTATTCCCGGCTGAATCCGTATGTTTCCCCGGGAAATATCTTCTTCGTATACGATTGAATAGTAATAAGGGATTCCCGGCACAGGATAATCAACGAAAGAAGATCTAACACCGGATTGGACAATAACAGCCCTCAAAAGATCCTGAGGAGTTCGGAGCGCTTCGACACTGCGGTAGAGAACGGGAGTTTTCGCGCTGCCGTCAGTTCTAAAAGTGATGGAAACCGCATCCTCATAAACAGAGACCGAGATGGATTCAATCCCGGTAACCGGCTGATGTATCGGGGATTGAGGCTGTTCCTGAATGACTGCCAGTTGACCGATAATCCCTTCGTGAACCAAAATGCTGATAACATTTCCCAACGGGATGGCTACTTCGTATCTTCTTCCATTGGTGTCGCTGGAAACGACCATATAATGCCATGTTCCGGGTTCCTCTATTTCATCAATGTAGGAACCTACTCCATAAGGAACTTCAATCGGATTGGGAGGCAAGGGATTATAGATATTTTCAAAAGGCTGCCGTGAACGATATATATATACAGGACCTCTGGTATCAACAGAATCTTTCCACATGAGACGGATGAGGTTATTCTTTGCTTCGATTGTAAGCCTTGAAACAAAAGGCGCGAACACAGTCTGCTGAGCAAATAAGAGAACCGAAGACATTATCAAGGCGCACAAAAATATCTTTTTTTTCTTCATATCTATAATTTTCGGCAATAATCAATAAAATTTCAATATGTATTCATTTTTATGAAATGAAAGCGTTGGGGAAACACTTTGATGATCCCATATTCCCCGTCATAGCCCGGCGTAATCGACACATTCCCCTCCCGCATCCGTCCGATGGCTCCGGCAAGGAGTTCCCCGGAGATTCCGGGGCAAGAAAACCGCTCGATCTCTTTCAAAGAGAGATTGATGAGCAGATTGAACTCGCTTTTCCCTGCCCGAATGAATATATCATAAGCGGAGGAAACCTTTTTTGACGCGGCGCCTGTGCCGGTCAGTTCCGAGAGGATTTCCTTCAAGGGAATAAGAGATTTGTAAGACCGCCGGTTTGAACACAGAGGAGCATCGGCAGGGCAGATGGCGGTTTCGTCCACCGGACTATCCGCCAATTCCAAAACCCGGCGCATGACTCCCTGAGTCAGAAGTTTACCGCAGACAGGGCAGCGTCCCGATGAAAGGTGCGTCCGCCCGGGATCAAGGAAGATGCCGCATTTGCGGTGCCCGTCATAGTGATACTTTCCCTCTTGAGGGAAGAATTCGATTGTTTCTATTATATGCGGAACCGTTCCGGTCTTCATGCTTCCCGAATCCGCAAGATTGCCTGTCCCGCACTTCAATGCCGCTGCCAATGAAGCGTAGGAACGTTCCATCTCCAACACCGTGGCTTCCCGTCCGAGTTTGTCCGGCGAATGAGCATCGGAGTTGGAGATAATGGAAAAACGGTCAAGAGAACTCACCGCCCAGTTCATCGGCGGGTTTGAAGAGAGCCCTGTTTCTATCGTGTGAACATGGGAACTTAAATCGCGGTAACATTCATCGATTGAATCAAAACCCGAACGCGCGCCCAGCACGGAAAACCAGGGCGTCCAGATATGGGCGGGGATGAGTACTGCCCGCTCATCGGTTTCGAGGAGCAATTCCAGCAGATCACGGGAATCGAGTCCGAGGATGGGCCTGCCGTCGGAGCTGATATTTCCAATTCTTTCCAGTTTTGTTTGAAAAACTTCCGCCGCCTTAAAGTTCGGAAGCAGAATCAGATGATGCACCTTCCTCGTTTTGCCTTTACTGCTGTATATGGTGCTTATTTCCCCGGTAAGTACAAACCTCGGTATATCCGTATCGGCTGACACGGCAGGGAATCCTTCCGCGGGAACTGATCTTGCAAATCCGCCGCGAAAGCAATCTTTCAGTGTGTACAAACCTTCTTCGGCTTCTTCAAGCTGTTCCCGCAGTTCCGTGAGCCATTGCGGGTGGGTACAGTCTCCGCTCCCGACAAGTCCGATACCTTTGACCCGCGCCCAATGCTCAAGAACCGGAACTGTCAGCTTTGGACTCGTGGCCCGCGAAAAACGGGAGTGTATGTGAAGATCAGCAATAATACGCATGGAAATTGATACACATAAAAGTGTTTATCATCTTGATTTTCCAACCTCATTCTTGCCGCAAAAAGCGTTTATTCCGCAGGACGAACAATGAGGACTTACGGGTTTGCACACTTGCTGACCGTAGAGAACAAAGAGGGAGTTGATTGTTTTCCAGTATTGCAAAGGAAGCGTGTTCCTCAGCGCCGTTTCGCTTTCATCGGGTGTTTTGGTTTTAATTAAACCGATGCGGTTGCAGATTCGGTGAACATGAACATCAACGCAGATTGCGTCTTGGTCAAAGGCTTCAGTCAGCACGAGATTTGCGGTTTTCCTTCCCACGCCGGGCAGCGCAAGTAAAGCTTCCATGTTATCGGGAACTTTGCCGTTATACGTTTCAATCAAGATTGATGCGATTTTTCTAAGCGTCTCCGTTTTTGTCCGGTAAAACCCTGCCGGATAAATCAACTGTTCGATTTCTTCTTGGCTGAGTTTCAGGAGTTTTTCAGGATTCGGCGCTTTTGCCAAAAGTTTATTTGACGCGCTCAATGTAACCGCGTCTTTTGTCCGCAGGCTTAAGATGGTAGATACCAACACCACCCAAGGATTCCGGCGGGAAGTTAAGGCAAGAGAGGTCACGGAAGATTCTTTTCCATCGTTTACACAGAGGTAACTGCGTTTCCAGTTTTCAAGAACCGAAAAGATTTCATCCCATGCGGGAACCGTTTCCTTTGCCGTCATACTTTTTCCAAAAGACAAACGGCCAGGGCTTCAACCGCAAGGCCCTTGCCGATTTCTCCCAAACCTTCGTTGGTTTTCCCTTTTACAAAAACCGATGAAGCATCAACCTCAAGAATCTGGGCGATGCTTTTTCGGATTGCATCCCGGTAAGAAAGGATTTTCGGCGTTTCACACGTGACAACGCAGTCAATATTGATAATCTTCCAGCCATCGTGTTTTATCTTTTGATTAGCCGTCCAGAGAAGTCCCGTTGAATCGGCATTTTTCCATGTTTCATCGCCTGGAGGGAATAATTCGCCGATGTCGCCGAAACCTGCCGCGCCGAGGATTGCATCGGTTATGGCGTGGGCAAGAACATCTCCGTCTGAATGTCCTAGTTCACCTTTTTCAAAAGGAATCACAATGCCGCCAAGAATGAATCGGCGTCCTTCAATCAATCTGTGCAAATCTCTGCCAAGGCCGACTCGTATCATACTCACCTTCTTTTTCAAATATTCCCGCAATCCCCAACATAATGGGTTCTCTTGCTTATTAATATATACGGAGTATCAGAAAATCACAATATGCGGCAAAATGACAAAAAAACTTGACAATATGATACTTCCCGGCTACTCTAATGAAGAGAGTAGTAGTAGATTTTTGTTCCAAATAGTGCGTGTACGTTAACACGAAAATAATTCTTTAGAGGAATAGTGTATGATGGAAGGCAGGAAATTTTTGGGTATTGAGTTAGGGTCCACCCGTATAAAATCGGTACTTATTGGGGAAGATCATCTTCCGCTGGCATCGGGGGCTTACGATTGGGAAAACCGCTTTGAAGACGGTATGTGGACATATCATCTTAATGATGTGCATACCGGGCTCCGGAGCAGTTTTGAGGCTTTAAAAAAGGACATGCTTGCCAATTACGGCAAGCCGCTCAAAAAAGTTGATGCCATCGGGATTTCCGCGATGATGCACGGTTATCTTGCGTTCGATGAAAACGATAAGCTCCTTGTTCCTTTCCGTACTTGGCGGAATACCACCACAGAAGCCGCGGCAGTTGAATTGACGGATTTATTTAACTTTAATATTCCGCAGCGTTGGAGTATCGCACATTTGTATCAGGCTATTCTGAACAATGAAGCTCATGTAAAGGATATTGCGTTTATCACTACATTATCAGGGTACGTGCATTGGAAGTTGACGGGCAAAAAGGTAATAGGTATCGGCGATGCTTCGGGAATGTTTCCCATCGACAGCAGCATTATGAATTACGATTCTGTCATGATAGAAAAATTCAACAAGCTCTTACAGAGCAAAAACATTTCCTGGAAACTTGAAGATATTTTTCCCAAAGTTTTGAATGCGGGTGAAGATGCCGGAAACCTTCTTTCCGACAGCATTGCGTTTCTCGATTCAGCGGATGGTGCCGGCGGAACTCTTGACGCGGGAGTTCCGCTTTGTCCGCCGGAAGGAGACGCGGGAACCGGCATGGTTGCAACCAACAGCATCATGGAAAGAACCGGAAATGTTTCCGCGGGGACATCGATCTTTGCTATGGTCGTATTGGAAAAAAATCTTTCCAAAGTGTATCCGGAAATCGATATGGTTACGACTCCGGCAGGCAAGCCCGTTGCGATGGCCCACTGCAACAACTGCACCTCTGATTTAGATGCCTGGGTAAAACTGTTTCAGGAAATAATCGGGTTATCCGGCGGCGGGATAAAGAAAAGCGCACTCTACGATGCTTTGTATGATATTGCGCTCAAAGGTGATGCCGACTGCGGAGGACTTTTATCCTACAATTACTACGGCGGAGAACCTGTTACAGGCCTTGCCGAAGGCCGTCCGCTTTTCCTGCGGAATCCTGACAGCCGTTTCACCTTGGCAAACTTTATGCGGAACCTTCTGTTCTCTGCTATGGCGACGTTGAAGATCGGGATGGACATACTGATTAAAAAAGAACAGGTAAATCTTGACCAGCTGCTGGGGCACGGCGGTTTATTCAAAACAAAAGAAGTCGGGCAGCGGCTCATGGCGTCGGCGCTGAATGTTCCTGTGGCGGTTATGGATTCCGCCGCGGAAGGCGGGGCCTGGGGTATCGCGGCTTTGGCGGCGTATATGGTCCGGAAAGGAAACGGCGAAACTCTGGAAAACTATCTTAGCCAGAAAGTGTTTGCGGGAAACAGCGGTACCAAGATTGAACCTAATGGCAGAGATGCCGCCGGGTTTGAAGCGTTCATGAAACGATATATTGCAGGCTTGGCGGTTGAACAGGCGGCAGTAGAACATATTAAGTAAACATTACTTTTGTAATGATACATTATTTATCCGGCCTTATGGCTGAAAGGGGTCTTTATGTTTGATCTTAAGAAATATGAATTTTGGTTCATCGTAGGAAGTCAGGATCTTTACGGAGAAGAAACACTGAAACAGGTTGAAGCCAACGCAAAAGTTATGGCTGCCGAATTTGCAAAGGATGCTCTGCTTCCCGGAACTCTCGTGTTAAAGCCGATAGCGATTAATCCTCAGACGATTCGGAAGCTTTTTGCGGAGGCGAATGCCGCCGAAAACTGCGCGGGGATCATCACTTGGATGCATACATTCTCGCCGTCAAAAATGTGGATACAGGGACTCGCGATAAATCATAAACCGATTCTGCATCTTCACACGCAGTTTAACCGCGACATTCCTTGGGACAGTATCGACATGGATTTCATGAACTTGAACCAGGCGGCGCACGGCGACCGGGAGCATGGACATATCTATGCCCGAATGCGGATCAATCGTAAAATTGTAGCAGGCTTTTGGCAGGATGAAGATGTGCGCCGGAGAATGGGCGTGTGGATGCGTGTTGCCGCGGCTCGTCTTGAGGGAATGAATTCTGTTGTAGTACGTTTCGGTGATAATATGCGTGATGTGGCGGTTACCGAAGGCGATAAAGTTGAAGCGCAAAGAAAGTTCGGCTGGCAGATAAATACCTGGGGAATCGGGGATTTAGCCGCGTGTTACAATGATGTAAGTGATAACGAAGCTGAAAAGCTGATTCAGGAATTTTCAGATAAATATGAGTTTGCTCCGAATGTACAAAAGGGCGGAGAATTCCGGCATTCACTTGTGGAACAGGTGAGGATGGAAATTGCGATGAGGCGCTTCCTTGAAGCCGAACATGCGGGCGCATATACCGACACCTTCCAGGATCTTCACGGGCTTCCTCAGCTTCCGGGCTTTGCGTCACAGCGTCTTATGGAACAAGGTTACGGATTCGGCGGTGAAGGCGACTGGAAACAATCGATGCTTCTTCACAGCGCAAAGCTCATGGCTTCCGGTCTTTCCGGCGGAACATCTTTTATGGAAGACTATACCTATCATTTTGCTCCCGGAAAAGAAGCGGCTCTCGGCGCTCATATGCTGGAAGTTTGTCCGTCAATCGCAGAAGCAAAACCGCGTATCGAAGTACATCCTTTGGGGATCGGCGGTAAAGCGGCTCCCGCCCGCTTGGTTTTTAACGCGGCATCCGGACCGGCAGTGCTTGCTACAATAATCGATATGGGAAACCGTTTCCGCATGATCATCAATGAAATTGAAACCATCAAGATTGAACAGGATATGCCGAAACTGCCTGTAGCGCGCGCCCTCTGGAAGCCTTATCCCAGCCTTGCGGGAGCCGCGGAATCTTGGATTCTTTCAGGCGGTACACATCACGCGGTGTATTCAACCCAGCTTACCAGTGAATATTTCAAAGACTGGGCGGAAATGATGGATATAGAATATGTCTTCATTGGAAAGGACACCAATCCGGAATGTTTACGGAACGAACTCCGCTGGGGCGAGGCTTATTGGAATTCCAAAATCTGAGGCTGTTATGGATGTATATAAAAGTCTGCAAGAAGAAGCCTTTGAAGCGAACATGGAGATTCCCCGCCGTCAGTTAGCGATTTATACTTGGGGGAACGTTTCGGCATTTAGTCCAAGCCAGGGGGTTTTTGCGATAAAACCTTCCGGCGTGCCTTATGATTCATTAACCCCGGAATCTATGGTGGTTGTTGATCTTGACGGGAAAAAGGCTGCCGGAAGTTTTAGTCCGTCTTCCGATACTGAAACGCACCGAGTACTTTACCGTGAGTTTGTCCGTTTGGCAGGCGGCGGCGATGTAAGTATCCGCGGTATTACGCATACGCATTCACCTTATGCGGTAGCATTTGCACAGGCGAAGATGTCTGTGCCTGTGTTTGGTACAACCCATGCCGATCATGGCGCGGAAGAAATTCTCTGTACGGAATACATGAGCGAAGAAGCGGTGAAAAACAACTATGAGCTTGAAACCGGCAATCTCATCGTAGATACTTTCCGGCGGCAGAATAAAAATCCTTTACACATGCCGATGGTTCTTGTTGCGGGACACGGGCCCTTTACCTGGGGAAAAGACGCCGCCCAATCGGTGTATCATGGAGCGGTTTTGGAAGAAGTCTGCAAAATGGCGCATATTACGCTTTTGCTGAATCCTAACCAGCAGCCGCTTCCTGATTACATCATCCAGAAGCACTGGAACCGGAAGCACGGAGCCAATGCGTATTACGGGCAGAAGAAGTAATTGAGAAATCGGGGAGAGCAATCTTCCCGATTTTTATGACAGGCTCATATTTTCATTTTATACATACTGTCGGTGAAACTATTCGCTATTCCCAGCATTTCCATATAGATTGAAATCATTCCCCGATGATGTGTCTGATGATTAAATACATGCATTATTAATGCTTCCATTCTTCTTTCAATTTTCAAACCTTTTGAATCAGTAAATTTAAGATTTTTATCTAAATCATCCTCTTTGAGTTCATGTATAAATTCAATGATAATGTCATCCAGCTCTTTCCTCATGGTTATATATTCACTAATATTTTTAAATATTACTTCGGAAAAAATATAATTTTTTTCAAATATATTCTTATTAAGCGTGTCAAAATTCCTCAGTAACTTAAACCGTTTTAACCAATTAAAATCACCAATGTATATATGAGAACATAATTCATGTATTGATGTAAAAAATCCATTAAATTTTTTATCCCAATCTTCTTCTGCCATTCCTTGTATTATATTATTCATCAAATTATTAGTTAACTGATTATATTTTGCTAACATATTGAACCCATATTCAGACATGAAAACCTCCAGAAAATTTTTTCGTTCTTCATTATAGCATGACTTTATTATGGTAAATTAAATATGACATTATTACAATTTTTGTTATATTGACAAAATGAAGCATTTTACCATAATATCATTATAACAGGTGTGGGTTATCATTTTCCGCACCTCAACCAGGAATTGCTGATATTTAAAGGATTAATATTATGGAACAGACGATACCTCTTATGGTTAGAGCGAGAGCGGAACAGACTCCCGATCTGATTGCCCAATACTCAAAAGATGATTCGGGTGTTTTCCGGGGAAAAACTTTCCGGGCCTTTCATGATGAGATTAAGAATATTGCGGCTGGTCTTTTGGAACTGGGCGTAAAACGTCAGGATCATATCGGAATTATTTCGGATAACCGACAGGAATGGTTTGTAACCGATATCGGGATTTTATCTATCGGCGCGGCGGATGTTCCGCGGGGCTGCGACGCTACGATCAACGAAATTACGTATATTTTAAGTTTTTCCGAATGCGCGGTTTCTTTTGCGGAAAATGAAAAACAGGTTGAAAAGATTTTATCCAAAATTGATGAGATGCCTTTACTAAAGATACTGATTACATTTGACAAGGTGTCGGATGAAACACTTGCGCAGGCAAAAAATGCCGGAATCACTCTGTATCATTATCCTGAAATTATCGAAATGGGGAAGAAACGCCGTTCGGCGAATCCCGGCGAAATTGATGCCGAAATAGACAAAGGTCAATGGGATGATCTTGCTACCATCATTTTTACATCAGGAACCACCGGAGAACCCAAAGGCGTTATGATCAGTCACGGTAATATGCTTTGTCAGGTTCCTCCGCTTGGGCTTGTTCTTCCGGTTCAGCCGGGAGATACATGGCTTTCGGTACTTCCTGTGTGGCACACATTTGAGCGTACTATCGAATATGTAGCGCCATACTTTAACAGCGGCATCGCTTATTCAAAACCGGTAGCGTCGATTCTTTTGGGGGATTTTCAGGCTGTAAAACCCCAGTGGATGGTAGCGGTTCCCCGCATCTGGGAAGCCATCATGGACGGAGTTTACCGAAGCATAAAACAATCGGGAATTACCACGAGAAAGATTTTTTCGTTTTTTATCGAGATCGGTTCCGCTCACAAGTACTTTAAGAATTTGACTTTTGGTTTATTGCCGAATTTTCATGGAAGGATCAGGCCGCTTGATACGCTTCTGGGTTTTATTCCCTGGCTGTTGCTTAGTCCTCTGAAAGGTCTGGGCAATATTCTGGTTTTCAATAAAATAAAGCAAAAGATCGGAGGAAGGTTCAGGGCTGGTATTTCCGGAGGCGGTGCGCTTCCGCCAAAGGTTGACCGTTTCTACAATGCCATCGGGCTTCAGCTTCAGGAAGGTTACGGCCTCACGGAAACATCTCCTGTCCTTTCCGCCAGGCGTTATAAGAAACCCAGACCCGGCACAGTGGGTCAGATGCTCGAAGGCGCCGAAGCAAAAATTGTTGATGAACACGGCACGGTTCTTCCTCCGGGGAAACAGGGCATTGTATATGCGCGCGGACGCCAGGTGATGAAGGGTTATTATAAAAAGCCGGAACTTACCGCGGCGATTATCTCTCCGGATGGATGGATCAATACCGGTGATTTAGGCATGATGACCCACGATAATGAACTTAAAATTACCGGACGCGTAAAAGACACCATCGTTCTGAGAGGCGGGGAAAATGTGGAGCCCACGCCTATTGAACAAAAAATCCGCGAAAGCGAATGGGTGATTCATGCTATGGTAGTTGGCCAGGATGAGAAATTCCTCGCGGTTCTTGCGGTTCCCAACAAGGACTTGGTCACTGCCTTTGCGGAAGAAAACAATATTCCCAACATGGGCTACGAACTGCTCTTGCAGCAGCCGGAAATTGTTGAAGTTGTATATAACGAAATTTCCGATTTGATTAATCCTCATACCGGCTTCAAGCCCTTTGAAAGGATTTTCAAAGTCAAATTGATCGCAAAGCCTTTTGAACCGGGGATAGAACTTTCCCCCAAAATGGAGCTGAAACGTCATGCCATTACAGAAATATACAAAAACGAAATTAAGGAATTATTCAAGGATTAGGCCGTATTATATTACGGATTGATTCTGATTCCGAGGCACGCTGCCACAGCTCTTTCGTAGTTTGAAATTCCCAGGTGAACCGGGGTGTTTGCCGCCCGAACCTTTCCGTCAGGATACTTCAGGGCGAGGCAGCTTGAACCGCCGCCGTCAAAAATTAAGGCATCCTGGGCGCCGAATATTTTTAGTATTTGCGCCGTTTCTTTTTCAGTTGCGCCAACGCTTGACGGAATCCTTCCGTTAATGACAAGAAGATAGAGGAATCTTCCGTCAGGCGAAAGGCCGGCCGCGCTTCTGGGATGCCGGACACTTTTCCGGAAATCTGAAACATCATCCTGGAACAGTCCGTCTTTAAGAATGACAAAAAAACCGCCCACCGCGTGTTCTATCTCATCTAAAGAATCTAAATCTTTTTGCCAAAGTATTTCCGGGTTCCCGTTCTTATAAAACACTAAAGCCGCATAATTGGGATTAGGTTCTGAAATGAGCGTTCCTTTTGAAATCGTGATTCCCACGACGGTTAAAGGAAGCCCTTCATTGGCGCTGGATGTATTAAAAGGATTTGCGTTGATTGCCGCATCACAACGATATGTTTCCGCAAAGGCAGTCGTTTTGATACTGGGAATGATCCCCATCTTTGAACTAGGGTCGTTTACAACAATTTCTATTGCCGGGTTACGTAAATCGATCTTTAATCCCATGAATTCCATTTCAGGCGTTTTTATGATTCCTTCGGTATATTCTATCCCGATCCCGGCGGCGAAGTGTCCCCAGACAGGAGCGTACAGTTCGAGGGTTTCAGATGTTTTAGGGAATAGGTCATATTCCCGGCTGACCGGAGATGTCCGGCAGGAAAAACAAACGATGCAGAAAAACGCGATACTTATAACATGTAAAGGTTTGATATTTTTCATTTGCACACATCACCTTATTGGGTTCTTAAATATGCTTATCGGTAAATAATTTCTCATCAATATGTTACCTTCAATCTTTCAAAAATCGTTCGGTGTCCTGCCATGAAGAGATAATCTTTTCAGACCGTACTTTATAGATATTTCCCAGAAACTGATTGGATTGTAGTAAATATCATTGTTTTCATCCATAAAAATTGACACAACTTTTTTTGATAACTTGCTTGATTTCAGAAATGACTATAACCAAGATATGCGTATCAATCAGATAATTCATAAATTGATTAATTCCTCATTATTCGATGCGATATTGAGTTGATACATACTCAATGAATTCATCTTCTGAAATACCACCATCAAGAAAACTTTCATAATAAGTCCTTTCAGAAAAAAATAAAGTCATTTCCATTTTCTCATTAACAAATAGCACTATTAAATTATCGTTTTTAGCTGCAATTATATGAACTTGTTCAAAACCTCTGAGTAGAAATTCCTTGATTTCATCTGCGGTAGATAAATTCTGACTAAAAAAAATTATTGTATGGTTTCCATTATGACTTCCATTATCAAAATATCTTTCATCAAGTTGAAAATCAGAATCTGCTGTTATCTGCATAACAAAACAAAAAAAAAATAAGAAAACAAAACAGCATAAAGAAATTTTCTTGACCATATTACCCCAAAAATTCATCATCCACACAAAACAATCCTACATCCACTAACAGATAACGCAAATTTTATTCGTGTTGAGGGTTTAATACCTTCTGCACGCTTTCGCGTACGAGGCTCTGCGGCGGGATTGTTGATTACACAAAAAACCGCCCTGTTACAGGCGGCTTTGGCAATACAAAATCAATATTCGGACTTGCCCTTCCGGTTCTTCTTCATAAGTTTCCGGGCAATGGCCTTTTTCTTCCGGTTAAGAATGGTGGAAGGTTTTTCATAATATTCCCGCTTCTTATACTCCCGAATAATGCCTTCTTTTTCAACCATGCGTTTAAAACGCTTAATTGCTTTTTCAAGCATTTCGTTATCATCTACAATGATATGTGCCAACTGAATCACCTCCCTTCCGGCCGGATAAAAATCACAGAAAAAACTTATTCTGCTGATAGACCATTTATTTTACTGATGATTGCATCTTTGTCAAGCAGGTTCCGTGCCAAAAAAGCGTCGGGATCGGCGTTTTCCGTTGCGGCGCGGATTTCCCAGTGCAAATGGGGTCCTGTGGAAAGTCCGGTGCTGCCTGAAAGACCTATCATATCGCCGATAGTAACCATGACACCTTCTGTAACATGGATTTCGTCCAAGTGATAATAAAGAGAATAGACGCCGGGAAAATGTTCTATAACGATGGAATTTCCCGTGACAATCCTGGGAGAAGCCAACACCACTTTCCCTGACGCGGACGCTTTTACCGGAGTGCCTATGGGAACGCCAAAATCCACGCCCGCGTGAATCGACGTATCCCTTCTGCCGGTGGAATACAGATATACGCGGCGGTCGCCGTAAAAACTGGTTCTCCGCGTCGATTCAACCGGGAGTATAAACGCGGCATCGGTGGAATACATCTCTTTTCCGGCAGCCGATAAAATCTGCCAGAGAATTTGCGATTCTCTGTCCTTTTGAGGATCAGGTTCGGTTCGGATAGCGGTATTACTTTCATTAAGCGGGATTTCTTCGGAAACAAAACTCCGCGCTTCAATATTGAGGGGAAGCCTCGCTATTTCCTGCGAATTGTTTTTTACAACGATGCGGGCCGCTCCCGGAACGGCTGTTGACGGGACCGCGGTTATCGACACCTGTATTGAAGGATTTTCAGGCGATAGGGTAAAAAAACGCGACACCGCGCCGATTCGTTCTCCGTTTATGGCCACAAGCGATGCGGTCAAATTATCCGGCGAGGGAGCGGATACGGCAATGGTCAGCGGCGTTCCAAGCTGCGCGTTTTCGGGAAAAACAGCCGCAACGCTTCTTTGCTGAGCGGAAATTCCGCTTATGACAAAACAGAAGATCAGCACAGAAACAATCAAACGCGTTACACGGTTCATTCTGATCTCCGTAAATCAGTCACGATTATTTGAGGAGTTTCGGTTCCATTAAACCAGTTCCGGTTAAGGCGGAACACCAAATCCACCGTATCGTGTAAATCAAAATCCTTTTTTACTTTTTCAGCCGCCTGCCAATAGACGGCCGGCCATGTGTGCTTCCCCGCGTCGAGCGTCATCTTTACGTGAATTGCTTCGGTTTTTCCCATCAAATTAATGTCCTTTACTTTAAGGCCGCGCGCCATAAACGTGAGGGGATCATTGTGTTCTCCGTAAGGTTCAAAGCGGTCAATGAGATTAAATATTTCGGGGGTCATGTAGGAATGAGGAAGTTCCGCGTCGATGATGATGCTTTCTTCATCGGTATTTTCCAGTTCGATGGTGTGAACCGCTGTTTTGAGCCGCGCAAGAAAAGCGTCCCAGTTGGATTTCTTCATGCTGAAGCCGGCGGCAAAATTGTGTCCGCCCCAATCAATGAAAAGATCGGCGCATTGTTCAAGGAGCCCCCGAAGATCGTAGCCGCGGGCGGAACGCAGCGACCCAACGATAGTGTCTTCACTCATGGTGATTACGAGCGCGGGAACCTTAAACAGATTGATAAGTTTATTCGCCATGATGCCGGTAACGCCGCGGGGTATCTTTTCGCTTGCGGCAAGAACCAGTTTGTTATTGTATTCCGCAAGGCTTGCCGCGGCCAAAGGTTCCGCTATCGTCCAAATATCATTTCCCAGTTTTTTGCGCTCTTCGTTCATGGCGATAACTTCATCGGCGAGGCGGTCGCGCTCTTTGGCGTCTTCGCTGAGTAAAAGAGAGACGGCTTTATCAGGATGCCCCATTCGGCCCGCCGCGTTGATGGCGGGACAAACTGTCCATGAAATATCCGTTGTACTGATTCTCCGGCCCGCGCATCCCAGTTTAAACAGCAAATCTTGAAGTCCGGGCCTCGGCTTTTTCATGATTGACGCAATGCCGGTGCGGACGATAATCCTGTTTTCATCTTTCAAGGGCATAATATCCGCAAGCGTTCCCAGCATCGCTAATTGAAGATCCGAGAGATCATCTTCTCCAAACAGATTTTCCTTCCGGTGAACAAACGAAATAAACAAATTGATAAAGACATCAAGTTCATCGAGGGTTTTATTCGCGTATTTTGCGATTTTGGATAATTCTTTTATGCGGAGGAGACTCTTTCCGGCAGCGGCGGGAATCTCTTTGCCGATTTCCGGTGCAATGTCCAAAGTATATATTTCAACGCCGTTTCCAAAAATTTTCGCGATATTCTTTTTCTGCTGCAAAGCGTCCCAAACAAGGATTTGCTGGCCTTCCAAAAAAGACGCGAGCCTCGTTTGATCAAGACTGACCATCCCCGGAACAATGGTTTCGGAAATCCGGTGCGTAACTGCCATGTTCCGGATTTTGACCGCTTCGATAACAAAAGCGTCGTTGCTAGGCCTTGTATTAAAAAGGCAGACAGGCTGATTAAAGAGGCCGCTTTTCATGGCAAAGCGGAGTGCGGAAACGATTTTGTATGTTACGCCGCATCCCGCCAAGTCCCGGAAAGGGTACGCGGAATCCTGCAATTTAGGGTTGACAATGGCAAACGCGTTCGGCAGGGTTTCTTGGGGATTATGATGATCAACAATGATGACATCAATTCCCAATTCGTTTGCCTTATCAATTTCGCCATGATTTGAAATGCCGCAGTCCACGGTAATAATAAGGGTTCCGTAATTTGCCGCAAACGTTTCCACGGCTTCTATGGAAAGGCCGTAAAAATCATCGCCGACAGGGACTTGCCATTCCGCATCAAGGCCGATCTTTTTAAGGAAGCTGGTAATCAGTGTTGTGCTGGTGATTCCGTCCACATCCCGGTCGCCGAATACGAGAACCTTTTCGCCTTCTTCTTTGGCTCCCAAAATTCGCTCCACGGCATCTTCCATGCCGGGTAATTCAAAAGGATTCCGCAGATGCCGGGGATCATCTTCCAGAAAGTAGCAAATATCTTCACCTTCGGTAAGGCCCCGGCGGGCTAAAATGGACGCGGTTAAGAGATCGCATCCGTACTTGGCTGAAATATCTTTGACGAGCAGAGGAGCGATATCCTTTTTTTCCCAGTTCATTTCGATACAATTTCCTTCAAGATAAGTGTACGCGGCGGCGGAGCGTTATCGGAATAGCCGACGGCACTTTCAATGCGGGGAAGAGCCGCATTGAGCGACGCTTCATCTTTTGCCCAAACCGTCATGATCTTATCGCCGGTTTTTACCGCGTCGCCGCCTTTTTTATGAAAA
Source organism: Treponema sp. UBA937 (assembly GCA_002293455.1). Taxonomy (GTDB): domain Bacteria; phylum Spirochaetota; class Spirochaetia; order Treponematales; family Breznakiellaceae; genus UBA937. The sequence goes on along the minus strand of DBDH01000090.1, from coordinate 1,399 downwards.
ACAATGCCTGCCGTTGGGCTTACCGGATCTTCCTTCCGGTTCCGGCCGACCCCCAGCGTTACCCCGGCGTGCCCGATGGTCCATGCGTCAATCCCTGAAATATAGCCGGTTTTGGCGGCCTTTATATCCGCCGCATATTCCGAGCGGAAAGTCCCCCGGAGTTTAAGAAATTGTTCCGCGTTTCCGCTCTGGCTGTTAATGTTATCCAGAAAAAGCTGTCTTGGTTTTCCAGAAGCAAGAATCTCTTCACAGAGAGAACGGCCTTCCTTTGCGTTTTTTGCTTTTCCGCCTAATACCGCCATCCGCGCCGCAAGTTCAAGCGTTACTTCCATTAAATCAGCAGGCCCCTTGCCTTCAAGGCTGTCAAAACATTCTTCTACCTCAAGGAAATTTCCCATCGTATTTCCAAGCGGCTCGTTCATATCGGTTAAAAGAGCGGTAATCTTTTTCCCCATCGCCTCTCCGGTATCAACAAGAGAACGGGCGAGCTTTTCGCCGTCGGAAGGGTCTTTCATAAAGGCTCCGGAACCGAACTTCACATCCAGCACAAGGGCGTCCGCTCCTTCGGCGGCTTTTTTGGAAAGAATGCTTGCGGTAATGAGGGGGATAGATTCGACCGTACCGCTGACATCACGCAGGGCATACAAAAGCCTGTCCGCAGGGACAATTTCCTTTGTCTGCCCGGTCATGGCAAAGCCGTCTTTTATAAGGATAGTTCGGAATTCATCGACAGAAAGATTTGTTCTGTACCCCGGAATGGCTTCGAGCTTATCAAGCGTTCCGCCGGTATGGCCCAGAGCCCGGCCCGACATCATGGGATCTTTCAATCCGAGAGCCGCCGCGATAGGAGCCAGAATAAGGCTTGTTTTATCGCCTACGCCCCCGGTGGAATGCTTGTCCACAAAAGGACCGCTTATTCCTGAAAGATCGATGCATTCCCCGGATTTAAGCATGACATCCGTGAGGCAGGCAGTTTCTTTGGCGGTCATCCCCTGAAAAAAAACCGCCATTGCCCAGGCGGAAACCTGATAGTCAGGAATCTCCCCCGCAACATAGCCGTTAATCAAAAAAGCAATTTCTTCACGGGAAAGTTCCTTCCCCGCCCGCTTATTCATGATGATATCAACAGCCCTCATTCCGCGCCTCCTCTATACTACCCTAAAGTATGGCAATACTATTGATTTTGCTTTAATTATTTGAACTTGTTTTGTTCTACTACCACAATACTCGATAAGGCGGCTTAAAACCAGAGGGCCGTTAGGGAGATAATGCTCCTCTGTGTAAATGCAATTTTTCTTCCTCTGTGTAAGTTTCCTCTGTGTTGTAGTGCATGAATATTCCTCCTCTGTGTAATATTTTTTCTGTAAAAACCAAAGCAAAAACCCAAATCAATGCCATA
>DBDH01000054.1:11169-11860 GCA_002293455.1 Treponema sp. UBA937 | reverse complement strand
ACCGTACATTCCGCCTGGTCGGCGCCGGCGCAGACAGCGGCCAAGGTGTTCGCTACAGCAAGGCCTAAATCATTATGGCAATGCACCGAAAGCCGGGCCTTATCAATATTGGAACAATGTTCTTTTATGTAACGGATCAATCCGCCGAACTCATCCGGCATGGCGTATCCTACCGTATCGGGGACATTTACTACCACGGCACCCGCATCGATTACCGCTTCAAACACCTTGCACAGAAAATCCCTGTCGCTCCGCGACGCGTCTTCCGCGGAAAACTCTACGTTGCCGCAAAACTTCTTCGCGTACTTAACCGCGGACACGGCCCGTTCAATCACATTTTCCGGACTCATCTTAAGTTTGTGTTCCATGTGAATAGGAGATGTCGCGAGAAACACATGAATCCGCGGATCGACAGCGTGTAACAGAGATTCCCGCGCCGCGTCAATATCCTTCTCCAGGGAACGGCAAAGCCCCGCCACCGAAGCGTTCTTAATCATTCCGGCTATCGCCTTCACCGATTCCAAGTCCCCAGGACTTGCCGCGGGGAAACCTGCTTCCATCACATCCACGCCGAGCTTTTCAAGCTGCTTTGCTACTTCAATCTTTTCCTGCAAATTCATGGAGCAGCCTGGCGCCTGTTCTCCATCCCGTAATGTTGTATCAAAAATATGAATTGTCCGAGCCATGATAA
>DBDH01000054.1:0-11146 GCA_002293455.1 Treponema sp. UBA937 | reverse complement strand
CCCACCGTTTCGATGGGATGCTGAGCTTCAATCGCCCTCGTTCTGTTAAAGAAAGGACGATTCGTCTGATTTTCGCTGATCCAGTTTTTCGCAAAAGTGCCGTTCTGGATTTCCTTCAAAACCTGTTTCATTTCGTTCTTGGTTTCTTCCGTGATGATTCTGTTTCCGGTTACATAGTCGCCGTATTCGGCAGTGTCGGAAATCGAATAACGCATGTAGGACAAGCCGCCGCGGTTTACAAGATCGATGATTAGCTTCATTTCATGCATACATTCAAAGTACGCGCTTTCGGGCTGGTAACCTGCTTCAACCAGCACCTCGAAACCGGCTTTCATCAAAGCCGACACGCCGCCGCAAAGAACCGCCTGCTCGCCGAACAAGTCGGTCTCGGTTTCTTCCTTAAACGTGGTTTCAAGCACTCCTGCCCGAGCTCCGCCGATAGCGGCGGCATACGCCAGGCCAAGCCGTTTCGCGTCGCCTGACGCGTCCTGGTGAACCGCGATAAGACACGGAACTCCGGCGCCCGCCTGGTACTGTTCCCGTACCGTGTGACCGGGACCCTTGGGAGCAATCATCACCACATTAATATCTTTGGGCGGAACAATCTGTCCATAGTGAATATTGAAACCGTGGGCAAAAGCCAGCGTCTTCCCGCTCTTAAGCGCGGGCTTGATTGATTCTTCGTACAGCTTCGCCTGCTTTTCATCGTTAATAAGAATCATGATAAAATCGGCGGCTTCGGCGGCTTCCTTCGCGGTTTTCACTTCAAAGCCCGCTTTCTCCGCCCGGTCCCAGCTTTTTGAACCTTCATACAGACCGATGATAACCTTCATCCCCGATTCTTTCGCATTGAGCGCGTGCGCGTGCCCCTGTGAACCGTAACCAATAACCGCAATCGTTTTCCCTTTTAGAACACCTAGATCGCAATCTTTTTCATAATACATAATCGCCATTGTAAATCCTCCTTAACACGTTTGCCGTGCATTGTTTCTAATATCGGAGTAAATAGATTACCCCTTACCGGTTGGAATTTCAATGATACTCCAGCCGTATTTTTTTCGAGAAAGGCGTAAACATTAATGGATTCAGGCTTTACGCCCGTCATCAATCTTTACGCCGTTTAAATGTTGACGTCTAGGACTAGGGAACCCCGTTCCAGAGCAACAAGTCCGGTCCGGGCTAATTCGAGAATACCGTAGGGGCGAAGGAGAAGAAGAAGGCCTTCAAGCTTTTCAATATCGCCTGTAGCCTCAACCGTAATGGTGGAAGGGGAAACATCAATAATCCGGGCGCGGAAAATCGACGCGATTTCGATGACCGCGGGACGGGTCTCTTCATCCGCTTTGGTTTTTACGAGCATGAGTTCACGGCGGATGCATGATGAAGAATCGAGTTCCCTCACCGCAATGACATCAACAAGTTTGCCGAGCTGCTTCACAATCTGTTCCAGCACAGCATCATCGCCTGAAACAGCAATAGTCATCCGGGAAATGGAAGCGTCTTCCGTTTCCCCTACAGTGAGACCATCAATATTGAATCCGCGGCGGCTGAAAAGTCCGGACACCCGGCTAAGAGTTCCCGAACGATTTTCCACCAAAACCGACACCACGTGCCGTTTCATAAGCGCCATCCCAAAACCAAATGAATACGTGTCATAACACCTATTACAGGCAAGATATAACCCACCATTACCCTGAATTTCATCATACAGATTATCACCATCTTATGCAAGTGTTTTTCCGCGTTTTTTGCATTTTTATGTAAAACCTAATCGATTATCTGCATTTTTTTTCATGTTTAAAGAGACTTTAGTGAGAGTGAAGTTTTATTGGGAACAAAGAGCAATTAACAATCAACAACTCCGCGCTAATTGCTCTTTGGTTTACACGTGAGAGCGGAGAACACGGATGCCAATATCATTGTTCTGGAACGGCGGAAAGTCGTAGTACCGGTTCGCTGAATGCTGGTACTGAGCAAAATCGACCCAGCTCCCGCCGCGAAACACGCGGTGTTCCCCGGACAATGGTCCTTTAGGATCCGTCTGAGGAGCACGTGGATAATGTTGTTCGTACCAGTCCCCGCACCATTCCCACACATTTCCATGCATGTCAAATAAGCCCCAAGCATTCGCGGGTTTCTTTCCTACTTCATGCGTCCTAGAATCACTGTTTCCACGATACCACCCGGTATTATCGCTTATCGTATTTCCGGTATTGTACGCCGTCGTTGTCCCCGCACGGCACGCATACTCCCATTCCGCCTCCGTCGGTAATCGGTACCCGTTAGCAGTCCAATTACAAACAGCCGCGTCCCACTTCTGATTGTTGTATTCGGGAATTTCAGGTATATTTCCCCATTCTTCGGGATTGGTCTTCCCGCCAATACTGTACACAGGAATTAACCCTTCTTTTATGCTCAAGGTATTGCAAAACACTATCGCATCATACCAGCTTACCTGTTCAACAGGACGCTTTCCTTGGGTTTCTCCGTCGGCCGGAAGTTCCGATTCTCCTTGGAAATAACTCGGATTAATTTCCATTACTTCCTCATACTGCTCCTGCGTTACCTCATACTTGCCTATGAAAAAAGCGCTTAATGTTACACGGTGCTCTGTTTCATCAAAATCAGGATTCGCTCCTGCCTCAAGGCTCCCCATCGTGAAAATCCCGGCAGGTATCGGCATCAGCGTTCCTACATTGGGACTTTCAATAGGAGGAGGGAGATTATAATCTTCGCCTCCGGGTAGATCTTCGCAGCTCAACATTAACATTCCGATCATCATCATGACGATAATCCCTAGTACTTTGTATATATTTTTCATATACATCTCCTTTTTTAATTCGTTTTCTATTTTTATTTCTTGACAACACCAAAATGAAGTATGCTCCTTTAATGTAACTTTCTAAAATATTGTGGTTCATCCCCCTAGGCCGGACGAATACGCCATACCCCGGAAAATTGTGTACATTTGATGTGTAGGTTGAAATTACAAATTGGGGTATGAACTACAAGGCATGTATAATCATTTCCTATACAAGAAGATACCGCTCATCGAACCAATAGTTCGCGCTCTGCGGCGAGGTTGTTGATTTTTCACTTGCAGAATTTGTTAGGAATATAAAGAAATTATAATATGAGGAGAAAATGCTGTCAACGAAGCGAAGTTTTTCGGTAACATTTTAAAATGAGGCATTTCGCAAGGAAAAGATGTTTTACAAAAATGATTTTTTATTGTAAAATATTGTGAAAATAATGGGTAAAAAATTGCATATCTATAGTAAGGAGCAGATTGTATGGATATTAAATCATTGGAAAAGGCTGCCCTCAGTTCCAGGGCGCTTTCGATGGATGCGGTTCAGAAGGCAAATTCCGGCCACCCTGGGCTTCCTTTGGGAGCCGCGGAATTGGGAGCCGTTCTGTATGGCGAAATCCTGAAGCACGATCCTTCGGATCCCGCATGGATTGACCGTGACCGTTTTGTTTTGTCGGCCGGACACGGTTCAATGTTTTTGTATTCGTATCTGTATCTTTCAGGGTACAAAGGCCTTACCCTTGAGGATATTAAAAATTTCCGGCAGATCGGGTCTCCCTGTGCGGGGCATCCTGAATACGGCATGATTGCGGGCATCGAAACTACTACTGGGCCTTTGGGACAGGGACTTGCAACCGCCGTTGGTATGGCGATAGCGGAAACAACTTTAGCGGCTCAGTTTAATACCGCAAAACGGAACATTATTGATCATTATACCTATGTTTTGGCCGGCGACGGTTGTCTCCAGGAAGGCGTTTCCAGCGAGGCTTGTTCTTTAGCGGGCCATTTGAAGCTGGGAAAACTCATTTGTTATTACGATTCAAATCACATTACGATTGACGGCAAGACCGATCTTTCCTTTACAGAAGATGTTGGAAAGCGCTATGAGGCTTACGGCTGGCAGGTCCTCCGCGGATCGATGTACGATTTTGAAGAAATCGCGCGGCTCACCGAAGAAGCAAAAAAAGAAACAGGCAAGCCGAGCCTTATCATATTAGCTTCGATTATCGGGAAAGGTTCGCCGAACAAAGCCGGAACAAACGGCATTCACGGCGCGCCCTTGGGAGACGAAGAACTTGCGTTGACGAAAAAAGCGCTTGGGATTCCGGGCGATTTTTATGTTGCTCCCGAAGCGGAAGCGTATTTTAAAGTAAAGCAGGAAGCATGGAAGAAAGGCCGCGCCTTCTGGCAGGCTGAATTTGATGCCTGGTCAGAAGAAAATCCGGAACTGCGGAAGGATTGGGATTTCTATTTCAGCGGAAAAGCGGCTATTCCTGAAATGCCCGGCTTTAATATCGGCGACAAAATAGCAACACGAACCGCCGGCAGTAAAAATATGGAAGCTATCGCCAGGGCAAACCAGAATCTTATGGGCGGTTCGGCGGATCTGAAATCTCCCAACGCCGTCACGCTCGCCGACGCAAAAACCTTTTCCGCTGAAACGCCGGAAGGCCGGTGGATACATTTCGGCATCCGCGAATTCGGGATGGCCGCAATTTCCAACGGAATTCAGCTTCACGGCGGACTACGCGCATTCTGCGCAACATTCCTGGCTTTTTCCGATTATCTGCGGCCCGCGCTTAGGCTTTCCGCTCTCATGAAACAACCGGTAATATATGTCCTTACCCACGATTCAATATTGATTGGGGAAGATGGTCCGACTCATCAGCCCATAGAACATATCAACGCTCTCCGCGCTATTCCGAATGTGACATTGCTTCGGCCTGCCGATGCCGAAGAAGCCCGCGAAGCATGGATTATGGCAATGGAAAAGACGGATGGTCCTGTTCTCTTGATCATGAGCCGCCAGAACTTAACTGTGTTTGAAAAAGCCGATCCCGAATGGGAAAACATGATCCGCACCGGAGCTTATATTGTGAAAAAACCGGAAGGTGCACCAGAGGTGATTGTTATCGCAACCGGTTCCGAGGTGAACACGGCTTTGGACGCTGTTGCAAAAGCAAATGCAAATAAAAAAGTCCAGGTCGTTTCCATGATAAGCCGTGAACTCTTTGAATCGCAGCCTGAGGCTATCCGGAACGCTGTCGTTCCGCCGGGAGTCAGGGTTGTAACCTGCGAAGCGGGGTCGCGCATGGGTTGGGAACGCTGGGCAAAACCAGAAGATATAATGTCGATTGATCAATTCGGCGAATCAGGTCCAAGCTCCAAAGTCGCGGCCCATTTCGGCTTTACTTCCGACGCATTGGCGGCTTTGATCGACAAGTAATTATTAATCAACTTTTTAGCCCTGTCCTTTTTGGGATAGGGCTTTTTTTAAGGAGGAGAAAAAGTATGTCTCAGTACAAGTATTTGGCTCCCAGGGACAGACCGTCGATTGGGTATTGGATCCCTTTGAGCATCCAGCATGTGTTTGCCATGTTTGGCGCTACAATTCTGGTTCCCTTGTTGACCGGGCTGAGCCCGTCTACCGCCCTGTTCACGGCAGGAACGGGAACCCTGTTGTATATCCTCGTTACCGGCGCGAAGGTTCCGGCTTTCCTTGGATCATCTTTTGCTTTTATTCCCGCGTTGACTGCCATTTCCGGAGCTTATGGAATGCCTTACGCTTTGGGCGGCGCTTTTGCCGCGGGTGTTTTCTATTGCATCATAGGATTGATCATCAAATTCTCCGGAACAAAATGGATTGATAAAGCGCTGCCGCCGGTGGTTATCGGTTCCGTGATCGTCGTCATCGGGTTGAACCTTGCGCCCACGGCCATGAACATGGCGATGAATGACGCAAACGGCAGCTACAGTTTGGTGATGCTCTCCATCGCGCTCGTAACCTTGGCGGTTATTGTTGTCGTGAATATTTTTATGAAAGGTTTCTTCAGCACCATTCCGATTCTGATCGGACTCGTTGCCGGCTACTTGTTTACGCTGATTATGGGTCAGTTTTTTCCGGCTTATGACATCATCGACTTCCAAGGGGTCCGTGATGCCGCGTGGTTTGGCTTTCCCAAGTTTGAAATCCCCAAATTCGGCTTCGTTCCGATTCTTACCTTTGTCATCGTGTCTCTTGCAACAATCTGTGAGCATCTGGGAGACACGCTTGTAACGAGCAAGGTTGTCGGCCAGGATTTTTACAAAGATCCGGGGCTTCACAGAACATTGGCAGGCGACGGATTGGCTACGGCATGGGCTTCTCTTTGGGGAGGTCCGCCCAATACGACTTATGGCGAGAATATCGGCGTTATGGCGATTACGCATGTGTATTCCGTTTGGGTTATCGGCGGCGCGGCAATAATTGCCGTTGTTCTTTCCCTGTTTCAAAAGTTCGGCGCCCTTATCAACACCATTCCGACGCCGGTTATGGGCGGCGTTTCCATGCTCCTCTTTGGGATTATCGCATCCAGCGGACTGAGGACCATCGTGGAAAGCGGCGTAGATTACAAGAACAAGCGGAACCTGACCATTTCTTCCGTTATATTTGTCATCGGCATCGGCGGCGGACGTCTGGCTTTTAACATCACGAACGATGTCAAGTTTGAACTTGCAGGCGTGGCATTAGCTACCGTTATCGGTATCATCTTAAACCTCATTTTCCCTCAAAGCAGGGCCGACATAAAAGATAAGGCAGCGGCTGAGTAAGTGATAAGTCCGTATCCGATAAGATAATTACTTGTTGGATACGGATTTTTTTCACCAAGAAGCGCTTATTTACGGGGTTTGTTTACAATAGGTTTTGTTACTTCCCGAATTCAAGAGCTTAACGAAAACGATAAGCCTCCTCAGCATCATAAAATAGTATGATATTATTTCAATTTAATGAAAAATAATACAATTCTCTATAAATATTTTCAATGAAATGAAATTTTTCGTTAAATATCAATAATATTTTCAATAAAATGAAAAAACATATTGCCATTTATCAGATATATGCTATAATCGATAGTATCGAGGGATATTATGGGAAAATATGTTGTTCGCGAAAATTATTTGAATAAAATAAAGGAATTCAGAGAAAAGAACTTAATTAAGGTTGTTACCGGCGTCCGCAGAAGCGGAAAATCTGTTTTATTGGAGCAATTTCAAGACGAACTAAAAAGGGATGGTGTTACAGAGGAACAAATAATATATCTCAATTTTGAAAAAATAGAAAATGACGAGCTGCTTGATTATAAAAAGCTGCACACGTACATAACAGAGCGCCTCAACAAAAACGATTGGACATATATTTTTTTGGACGAAATACAGATGGTTGAGAACTTCCAAAAAACAGTTGATAGTCTGTATACAAAACAAAATGTTGATATTTACATTACGGGATCAAATGCGTATCTTCTATCTAATGAGCTTGCTACACTGCTTAGCGGCAGATATATCCCAATTCATGTAATGCCCTTATCTTTTGCGGAATATATACAAGGGAAAGTAAATGACAATATTAATTATAAAAGGGAACTTGATAATTACATGAGATTTGGTTCATTTCCGCAAACGCTTGAATTAGCATCCCAGAAAACAATATATGATTATTTGGACAGCGTGTATAATACTGTTGTTGTTAAGGATATTCTTGCAAGAGGAAAAACAATACATGAAGGTGTTTTAAAAAGTATAATAAAGTTTCTATTTCATAATATAGGAAATGAAGTTTCATCGGTAAATATGGCGAACACGCTAAAATCAAATAAGAGGGAAGTGAGTTATAACACGGTTGAAAAATATCTTGGTTACTTGAAAGACTGTTTTATCATCTACGAAGTCGCTCGTTACGATGTAAAAGGGAAACAGCATCTGAAATCAAACGCAAAATATTACACCGTTGACAGCGGACTTCGTAATATGCTTTTATCAAATAAGGAAAGCGATGTAGGGCATATTTTGGAAAATATTGTTTATTTGGAATTACTAAGGAGGGGATACAAAGTCAGCGTTGGCAAGGTTGATACAAAGGAAATTGATTTTGTCTGCGAGAATGAGAAAGGAACAATATATATGCAAGTTACGGCAAGTCTGCTTGATAAAAATACGCTTGACCGTGAAATTGCTTCTTTAAATAGTATAAAGGATCATTATCCAAAGTATATCATAACGCTTGACGACTATACTGCCGGAAATATCTACAATGGTATAAGGGTTATACACGCAATCGACTTTTTACTTGGAAATGATTAAGGCGGGAAAATGTTTAACATTCGATACGTAACTAATACCGACAAATCTTTTTGGTTTACGCTTGATGAAGAACTTCGCGAAAGTGAATTTGAGATAAAGATCCGCGATAAGCGGGGATATATTATCAGCGATGATGATAACCCCATCGGCATTATGAGATACAATGTATGTTGGGACATTCATCCGTTTCTTACGCTTATCTATCTTGATGAATCTTACCGCGGAAAAGGTTTTGGCAGACAGGCGGTGCTGCATTGGGAAAATGAAATGCGCGGACTTGGTTACAAAATGGTTATGACATCAACTCAAGTGAATGAAGAAGCTCAGCACTTTTATAGAAAACTCGGTTACAAAGACAAAGGAAGCATCGTTTTTGACAAAACACCTTTTGAACAACCAATGGAAATGTTTTTGATAAAAATATTATGAGCGTATTATGAAACGCCAATCTTGCAATTGTCCCGCCCTACCAAGGGGTTAAAGAATATTTCACTTTACGGGCAGATACTTCAAAATCAAAAGGCTTCCACCGCTGAGACGCGGCCCAGGCTGTTAATTCTTTATATTCTTCATTCGTTGGATCGGAAATAATTTCTTGGAACTCGGCAAAGCCGCCTATGCCGCCTGAATCTTCAGGGGGAGCGTCCCCTTCGCCAAACAATAATTTAGGAAGGTCTTCATCGCAGTCTTCGGTAATATTTCCAAATTCAATGTAATGCTCCCAATTATCACCGTAATCATATCGATAGAGAACTTTCCGGTATTCCGGTACATAATCGGGCAGCCTTGTACCGGCAATCTCTTTTTCATAAGGCCGAATATCATAGGTTTCTGTTCTATCCATCAATTCAATATCAGGACGAGCATTATAATAATCGCGGGGCCATTCCTTGAATAACCCAAAACTATACAAGTGATAATTCTGCCATCCAAAAGCAGCCTGTATCACTTTGTGAAGCTGCACAAATGTTATATTTAACGGAATGCGAAGATAACGAACAGCACTCTTTTTACCATCTCCAAGAAAAAGTTTTACATGTATGTCAATTGCGCGGAATTTGAGAATAGGCATTCCATATCTGCTTAAGAGCTCAAATATTTTTTTGTTTGGGACAATTGTTTCTTCTGGAGTGGAAATACCATAAGGATAGCAATTTGCAAATTTGGCTAAATCAGCATCATTGTTGTATTCTCTTGAAAACGAATGCCAGACAGCTTCAGTATTTTTGTTTAGCTGGGCGGTTCTCTTTCTGTCGGAATTTTTTGCGTAATGAATATCGCCCAATTCGGCAATGTAAGCATTAATAACATCGGGATTGACGCCTAACACAAGAAGCGTTTCGCGTAAATTGTTGATAAACAATTCAGGAAGTTTTTTCAATGCCGCCGCATTCGCTTTATTCAACACTACGGTAAACCGGCTGGCATCATTCATAAAAACAACAAAACGCTGTCTATGTGCCTGAACATAATGCGCACGCCATGACAAGAAGCTATCTGTAACATGTTCTTCGCCCGGCTTGCAATTTAATTTTTCAGCAAGGGTCTTTGTCAGATGTAATACCATAAATACAAAAACATTGTAACACAGACAGTGGCGAATTGTCAAAGGAAAATTTGCTGATTTGATTGTAAACGATAAGCTGCAACATTATTGACTTTGAATAAATTCATGTACATACTTTTGATGAATTGTCTGACGACTTTTTTCCCAGGGGAAGAAAGCAGCCAGAAATGCAGAAAGATGGTTTTGGATTATGGGGCGTTATTGCAAAAACGAGAAAGGCGTTTATCGGTGAATGCGGTTTATCAATTGAAACATTAAAAACATGTACGGAAAAAATGCCGCGCATTATGTTTATACTGTTCAGTCCCCGCTGCACAGCGCATAAGCGAAACGGACGATCTGGGGATAATTCCGAGGAGTGAGAAAAAGCTCCGCGTCGCCGGGACCGTTCAGCCTTTTCCAGGTTTGAGGAATGAAGGGAAGTTCGTTTATATGCTGCTTCCCTTTTTTAACGAGAAGTTCCGAAAGATGCGGTTTTAAACGAAGCATATTAGCTACTTCCGCGGCTTCTTCCGAAGGAAGCACCGTGATGGTCTGGGCCGCAATTCCCGCGGAAAGAAATCCCGCATCATCCGAAAAGGGAGTGGGAACGAGAAGAATCTTTTTAATCATATTATTTCTCGCGCATTCCAATGCGTCGGAACGGAGCCTCTGAATATTTGCCCGGGCTTTATAGATGCCTCTTCCTTCTTTATCTTTCAGGAGCAAATCAACAGTGGTTGAAAGAATAATGGTGTCCCCTGTACCGCACGCGTCAAAAATATAAAAACGGCCATTCTGACTTCCCATTTGATAAAATAATTTTGCAAGTCCGTAAGACCCCTGATCGCGGACACTGCCGTTCGGAAGGATTTCTTCTTTATCGGTAAAAATGATAAGCCAGTCTTTCTTCTGTTCTTTATTGAGTCTGACGGCAGTTTCAATCAACTGAAATACGCCGGCGCTATTGTCGTTCGCGCCGGGACTTTCCGGAACCCGGTCGTAATGAGCCAAAAGAATGCAGGTTCCGGAATTTTTTAAAGCATAAGCTATATCGTGAGTTACAAAAACATGATTACTGCCGTCTATCGATACGATAGTATACGGCACCGCAAATTCGGACAAGACTTTTTTTAACACTCCAAGCCTGTCCGCATGAGGAGAAATAAACTCGCCGAAATACTCATATACCGAAGACATACTTTATGTAGTATACCCGATAACTGCCGTTTTACCAAGAGGAACATTGTGCCTCTCGGTGCCCGCCTTTTCTATTTTTCCCTAAGGTAACACTGATTTATGCATCGAGCATAAATCAGTGTTTACTTTATGAAACTGTCATTTTGCAGTAATTCGTTGTATTATAAGAATTACGAAAAATGACTTGGGCAGCGATGAGTAATGTCATCGAGACTTAATCAGCGCTGCCCTGATATGATGTGCTCCTG
>DBDH01000047.1:44999-58550 GCA_002293455.1 Treponema sp. UBA937 | reverse complement strand
AAACTTTCCGGCGGCATTTCGGGGTTGCGTATTTCAAACTTCTCAATGCCGGCAGATTGAACACAAAGCATCGAAGCAACCAGCTTTCTCAGCAATTCCGGATGCTTTGTGAACAGCATTTTAAACAGAACATCGTTCATGAAAGTGTATTTCAATTGCGACATTCTGCCATCCCATTGTGTTCATTATAACACAGCCCTGAAAATATTTCCATGTTTTCTTAAAAACCTCCGCACTCTATAAGGTGCGGAAACGCGTTTTTGCATTAATAAAACAGATTTTTTTAAAAAAGAGGAGTCCGACCACTTGCGTTTCCCATTCGGGGCAAGTGGTCGGACTCTTCTTGGAAAAGACTTTATATGTGGTGTATAGTTGTAACTATGTACATTGGGGTTTTTGGGTGACTGGTACTTCTATTCACAGTATATTCGGAAAACGTCCTAAATATTTCTCCGCTCCCAGTTTGAATAACTCCCGCCGCCTGTGTGTCTTTACGGTGTCGTCTTCCCGCCAAATATCAAAGATATTGTCACCAATTCTATATAACATATTACAATATTCGGCCGCTTTATATTGCTGATTCAAATCAATCTGTGCTGTCTCGATAATCCTCTGGTCTATTATTTTATTCCAATCATCTTTTGATGCAATATTTTCGATATGGGAAATATGATCCATACAAATACCAAGCGACCGGTCAGCATAATATTTGCATGGAACACAAATATCATCCGCATGAATTGTGGTTTTAATCATAACATCGGGCTGCTGAATAATGATATTTCCAATCCGGTAAAAATCGTGGCAATAATTGAGATCTCTTTCAAATACCTCAATCCCGGCACCGTAAAGTTTAATAATATCCATAAAGTGATGAGGCTTGATTGTGATTTGCATATATTTTCCCCTGATTGGTATCAGAAATTATTGCGTATACGAATATGCTTAATGTATCACGCTATGCATTACAGTGTTAATGAAAAAGCAATTGCCATTCTTCTTTCTTAATCCATGTAACATGCTGTGTTTTTGTTGCATGTATGAGCGGCCACGATTTTTCAAACTCGGTATGATGAAAACGGAAGCCGCATTTTTCATTGACTCGTTTTGATTTTTCGTTTTCATCGAAATACCCGCACCAAAGAACCGATAATTTTAAATCGTCAAAAGCATGGCGCATGATTTCGCGGACCGCTTCCGGAATAAGTCCCTGTCCCCAAAACGGCTCGCCAATCCAATAACCGATTTCCGCTTCATCGGGATTTATATTGAGATTGCTTTTTTCACCGATCAAGAGTCCGACGCTTCCTATAGCTGCATCAATCGATGCTTCATCATTCTTCATTGTTACCGCATAGGTTTCATCTGCGGAAAGAACATCACGGATAATCTCCCGGCTGTTTTCTACGCTTGTGTGAACGGGCCAGCCCGCTATCGGTCCGATGTTAGGATTTTTCGCGTATTTGTATAAACTCTCGGCATCCGTTTCTTTCCACGGACACAAAATCAATCTGGCGGTTTCCAGCATCATGATCATTCCCTCTCAATTTTGCTAACAGGGAACATTATATCAAAGCCCGTTGCGCAAAACAACTTCAGAAAGAAAAATGTATTTTTCCAGCCCGGATTCAAAATATACCGACCGGTAGGTATATTTGGCTAATATAGCATCATTGATTTAACCCCAGTCTGCCGCCGACAGTAAATCGAAATAAAGCCTCGAATGTTTCAAATTCATCCATTGTTTCGCGGCTTTCAAATTCCAGCACTTCGTATTTTTCTGTTCCAATGTTGTAAGTGTAATAATCGATGTCGGAACGGCCAAGCAGCACTTTTTCGTCAAGTTCATACATGTCGTTGAATTCGTCGTTCATGGTAACAAGGTCCATTAAACGATAGCCGTCGGGATTGGCGGCTTCCACAACTTGATCGGTGCTGTAAAACTCAATGCCGTTCCACGCAAAGCCATTGATCTTTTTCAGAAAGTCGATATAGCCTTCGGGCAGCGGTTCAAGACCGATGTCTATCAAATCTTCTTGACACTCGGCAATGTCTTCTTCGCTTGCGGGCCGCGGCAGCATCGCGCCGGAATCTTCGTTTACAATATCAATAATTTCATCGATAATTGCCATATTTTTTCCTCCGCTGTTTCTTTTTCTGGAACATTATACCATGATTATCCGATAAACAACAAAAAAAAGATTGCATCTTGTGAAAAAATCTTGACTGTTCTCCTCTTTTCTTTCATCGTGAGTACCGTTCTTCATTGGGGAGACAGCACAAGTCGTATGTAAATCATTCTTCTTCTTCCAGCAATCTATGAATCGATGCTTTGGAAAACCCCTCAGTCTGTAACGCTCTTTTAAACTGATACAGATCATCTTGAAGAAGACGCTTCTTCCTGATATAGGCCTGTATCAGTTCATATTCAATATCGGGAGTGAGAACGGATTTGAGTGCGAGAGACGCGGTATCCCGGTTTATGCCCCGGCCGCAAAGGCCGCTTAAAAACCGGAGCGGAGTTCCGTTTAATTGATTGATTCGGCTGGAAAGCCATCGTTTCGCATAACGAGCATCATCGATGATTTCGAGATCGATAAGCCGGGTCAGAACTTTTTTGATATATCCGGAGGGATGTCCTCTTTTTTCCAGTTTCTGTCTGATGCCGAAACTGCTCTGTTCGGCTCTGGCAACAAGCTGCAAAGCGGCCCTTTCACAGCGGTAACACCCGGCAGCATTTCGGAGATCATCGGCATGTTCATTTGTAATTGATTGATCTACCGAATAAAAACAAGCATTCTGATAAAAATGAGGCAGATAAGAAAGACGCAAAGAAAACAAAGAACCGTCCGAAAGGCCTATACGTAAGATATCCGGATCGGTTCCTGTTTTAAGCGAAATAACCGTTACCAAAAACGGTTCCTTGCAAAATAAACGTGCGTTTAGCGCTTGGAGAACTGGAAGCGGCGACGGGCACCGGCCTGACCGTACTTCTTGCGTTCTACCATTCTGGGGTCTCTGGTGAGGAAGCCATTGCTCCGGAGGGAAGTATAATTCCCTTCGTCTACCTGACAGAGCGCTCTGGCAAGACCATGACGGCACGCGCCTGCTTGTCCGTTCACGCCTCCGCCGTATACATTGATAAGAATGTCGTACTTATTTTCGCTGGCGGTAACCATCAAAGGCTGCCGAACCATGTAAGCATGTTCGCCCATAGTGAAGTAAGTATTCAATTCCTTACCGTTAATAACCACTTTTCCGCTTCCGTCCCGGATATATACCCTGGCGACGGAGGTTTTTCTTCTTCCGGTTCCAATACCGAGATTCTTAATCACCTTGCCACCTCTTATAAATCAATAGCCACAGGGCTCTGCGCTGAATGGGGATGTTGGGGGCCTGCATAGACCTTCACATTCTTGAAAAGCTTCCTGCCAAGGGGACCCTTGGGAAGCATTCCTTTAACGGCCAACTCCACAGGGGAAGCCGGATGCCGGGCTATGAGGGCTTCAAAATTGTTGGATTTCAACCCCCCCACATAACCGGTGTGTTTATGATACATCTTTTGCTGAGCTTTCCGGCCGGTAACCGCTATTTTATCAGCATTGATGATAACTACAAAATCACCTATTTCCTGGTGAGGAGCATAAGACGCTTTTTCTTTCCCTCGGACAATAGCGGCGGCTTTGGCAGCAACTCTGCCAAGGACTTTTCCCTCGGCATCGATAACAAACCACTTGCGCTCCACTTCCGCAGGTTTAACAAATACAGTTTTCATACAGTACCTTTACTCGTATGTTATGAATTAATGGACACAGACAAAACTTTTATAACGGTGAAAGTCTATTCCGCACCCTCGTCCTTTCCAATCATACAGACTCAAAAAGACCGCTCGCTGTCCCTCGTTGGCATCAGGGGACCGCAATACAAGTTCAATGCTATTTTCCCATTAATGAGGGCTGAATGTCAATCCTTCCAGCAATTCAAACACGTACGGAATATGGATGTTACTATCATTGATACACAGAGGAAAAAGCGGCAGGGGTCAGCCTCTATTTTTTTTACAAATCTCTAGACAATAAATACCCAAAAAAATTATAGTGTTCATAAAACATTGAAGTTTCCCCCAAAACAATTTTTTGTGAAAGCCTCACTTTTTAATATATTTATGACAGGGGACACAAGGAGATTTTTTATGATTAAGGTTGCAACTATTGCGGGATCAGACGCGTCAGGAGGAGCTGGTCTTGAAGCGGATCTGAAAACGTTTGAAGAATACGGTCTTTACGGCATGGCGGCGGTTACGGTTATTGCTGCGATGGACCCTGAGAATAATTGGTCGCATAAGGTTTTCCCTTTGGATGAAGCCGCTTTAAGAGCGCAGATGGAAACCATTTTTAAGGGAGCCGGGGTAGAGGCTGCCAAATCCGGGATGCTTGGAACTTTTCATGCCGTGGAATTAACGAGGGAATATATTGAATCATTCCATGTGAAAAATTATGTCCTTGATCCTGTTATGGTTTGCAAAGGAGCGGGCGAGGCGCTCAATCCCGAACTCAACACCGCTATTGCCGAGAAACTTCTTCCTTTGGCGCAGATAGTTACGCCGAATCTTTTTGAAGCGGCTCAGCTTTCGGGTTTAAAAGATATTGTATTTCTTGAACAAATGAAAGAAGCCGCTCGGATCATTGCGGATAAAGGCGCCAAACATGTATTTATAAAAGGCGGTTCAAAACTTGCCGGTGCGGTTAGAGCCATCGATCTTTTCTACGATGGAAAAAATTTTGAAAGTGTTGAATCTCCGCTGTTAAAAACAATTTGGACTCACGGAGCAGGCTGTACCACCGCCGCCGCCATTACATCCGGGTTGGCTCAGGGGCTTTCGGTGTATGATGCGGTTCTGACAGCAAAGCAATTTATCTTCAAGAGCCTTGAAGCCGGTTTTCCGCTTAACAAGTGGGTTGGCCCCGGAAATCCCAGCTCCTGGCGGAAAGATACGGTGTTTAAAGGCTGATGCCAAAACCTCGCAAACAGCGCGAGGTTTTTTTCGGGTGTCATGCGCTGCTGCTTTGCCTGAATATAGTCCTGTCCATCATAACGCCCATCTTCCCACCCTTCTTTTTTCGCGTAAGCAATTGCGTCTTCCATGTTCCATTCTTCTAAGTTATCCACAAAGAAGCTGTATTCCGCCAGTTCTTTACAACAGCTGTAGTATCTCCTTTTTTATCGATCTTACCCAGTTCATAAAGCACTTCTCTGTGGAGTATTGACCAGAAAAAGCGAAGTCCCTTACTATAGAGCAATGAATGCTAACGAACTGCGTACCAAATATATAGAGTTTTTCAAGTCCAAGGGACATGCTCAGATTCAGGGGAAGTCCCTTCTTCCTGATAATGATCCTACCGTGCTTTTTACCACTGCGGGAATGCACCCGCTTGTGCCTTATCTTTTAGGGGAAGAACACCCTGCCGGAAAGCGGCTTACCGATTATCAAAAATGTATCCGCACCGGGGACATTGAAGCCGTCGGTGATCCCAGCCATCTGACCTTTTTTGAAATGCTCGGAAACTGGTCCCTGGGCGATTATTTTAAAGAAGGCGCTATCGAGATGAGTTTCGAGTTTCTCACATCACCGCAGTGGCTGGGGATTCCTATCGATAAGCTGGGGGTAACTGTTTTTCAAGGGGAAGACGGAATCCCAAAAGACGAAGAATCCGCCGCCATCTGGAAACGGCTCGGCATTCCCGAAGAGCGGATTGTATACCGGCCTAGGGAAGATAACTGGTGGGGACCTGCCGGAACGACCGGTCCCTGCGGCCCTGATACAGAAATGTTCTACGATTTCGGGAAAGAACCCTGCGGCCCTGACTGCGGTCCCGGCTGTTCCTGCGGAAAATGGCTTGAAATATGGAACGATGTTTTCATGCAGTACAACAAGAATGCCGAGGGCGTTTATGAACCGCTCGCCCGGAAATGCGTTGATACCGGAATGGGCATCGAGCGGACCGTAACGGTTCTTAACGGAAAAAAATCCGTTTACGAAACGGAAATTTTCGCGCCGATTATAAACGCCGTAGAAAAAGCGTCAGGCTATACTTACGGTTCTGACAGCGAAAAAGACAAATCCGTCAGGATCATTTCTGATCATGTCAGAGCGTCTTCTTTTATTTTAGGCGACCCGAAAGCCGTAACGCCTTCCAATGTCGGAGCGGGCTACGTACTCCGCAGGCTTATCCGCCGTGTTGTCAGGCACGGACGAAAACTCGGCATCAACGAAATGTTTCTTTGTCCCATCGCGGAAGTTGTGATCGAACAGATGAAAGGGCCTTATCCTGAATTGGAAGAAAACCGTGATCGAATTATTACAGAACTCGACAAGGAAGAAAAAAAGTTCCTCGAAACCCTCAAACAAGGCGAGCACGAATTTGAAAAGCTGCTTCCCAATCTGCTGAAAGATCCCAAAAAGATCATGAGCGGCCGTCTTGCTTTCAAGTTGTACGATACTTATGGATTCCCCATCGAACTTACGGAAGAATTGGCGGCCGAACACGGAATGACCGTTCGGCGCGAAGAATTTGACGAAGCGTTCAAGAAGCATCAGGAACTTTCGCGCGCGGGGAGCGAGCAGGTCTTTAAAGGCGGTTTGGGAGATCAAGGGGAAATGGCCGTGAAATATCATACCGCCACCCATCTTCTGCACAAGGCGTTAAAGATGATCTTAGGCGATCATGCCGCCCAGCGGGGTTCCAATATCACCGCGGAACGGATGCGTTTCGATTTTTCGCACGATGCCCCCATGACCAAAGAACAAATCGCCGAGGTTGAAGCTATCGTGAACGCACAGATTCAAAAGGATTTGCCCGTAACTATGGAGATTATGGATATTGAGAGCGCGAAATCTTCCGGGGCGACAGCTCTTTTCGGGGAAAAATATGAATCGCAGGTAAAAGTCTACAGCATAGGAGATTTTTCCAAAGAAGTCTGCGGCGGTCCTCATGTGGAAAAGACCGGCGGAATGGGACATTTCAAGATACAAAAAGAACAATCCTCGTCCGCCGGAGTGCGCCGGATTAGGGCTGTGCTGGAATAGTACTGATAATAACGGCAGGCAAACAATAGGAAACTGATTGACAAGTTTTTTCCGAACCGTTACATTTATGTCAACATTGTTCAAGCGGCTGTCGTATAACGGCNNCCTAGCTTCCCAAGCTCGTGACGTGGGTTCGACTCCCATCAGCCGCTGAAAGAAAGACCCCGCGAAGGGTCTTTCTTGTTACATGCATTGCCAGAGCAGTGATGTACTTTCGATGTATTTCTTATTTTCCCAAAATTGTGATATGTTTCTCTAATTCCTTAACTGTGATGTACTGTCTTGGCGGATGGTGTACTAGATTTTGTTTTAAATATCAATTAATCTATAAAACAAAAAAATTATATTTAAAACGATGTGCGCTGGAGTTAAGGACATGAAGAGAAGAAGATGGGTTAGAGTATTATTTAGAAGACGGGTATTTGTCAGTGCTCTTGTCATTCTTCAAATAGCGCTTATCATTCTTTTTATTGCCGCATCGAGTATCGCGTCGCAGATTGTAGGCATCAGTCTCACGGGAATAAGCGTTTTTGTCTGCCTTTACATTGTCGGGAAAAGAGAAAAACCGGCGTATAAACTTATCTGGATTTTTTTGATATTGATGTTTCCTGTCTTTGGCGGTATCACGTATATCCTTTTTTATACACAGTCGAATCCCCGAAAACTTATAAAGCGGATCAATAAAACGCTGGAAGATACGCAGCCTTTTTTTCTGCTGCCGGAACATGTTCTTCCTGAACTGGAACAAACGGGCGCGCCATGCGTCCCCCAGGCGAGATACCTTCAAGATTACGTAGGGTTTCCCGTGTATAAACATACACAAACCGAGTTTTTTAATTCCGGCGAAAGTTTTTTTCAAAGACTGTTGATTGAGCTGGAAAAAGCGGAACACTATATTTTCATGGAATTCTTTATTATCCGCGAAGGATACATGCTGAAATCGATTCTTTCAATTTTAGAAAAGAAAGCCGCCGCCGGTATGGATGTCAGAATAATGTATGATGATCTCGGCTGTTTCCTCTCGCTGCCGATAAACTTTAAGGAATACCTGGAGAAGCGGAACATTAAATGCAAAATCGTTAATCCTTTTAGGCCGATTGTTTCTTCTCTCCAGAACAACCGCGATCACCGGAAGATTGTTTCTATCGACGGGAAGGCCGCCTTCACCGGAGGCATGAACATTGGCGATGAATACATCAACACGGTCGAAAAATACGGTCATTGGAAAGATTCGGCCATTTTAATTCAAGGAAATGCCGCTTGGAGCCTCACTTTGATTTCTTTGCAAATGTGGAACCTCGACGCGGCCGAGCCCGATCATTATGCGGACTTTTATCCCTGGAAAGATTCTCCCTGTACCGTTGAAGACGATGGCTATGTTGTTTCTTATGCCGATAATCCTCTGGACAAAGAAAATGTCGGCGAGCATGTTTACATTCAGATTATCAACAACGCGAAAAATTATGTGTACATCAACACACCTTATCTTGTAGTGGATGACAATCTTTTGTCGGCGCTTTCCCTTGCGGCAAAAAGCGGCGTTGATGTCAGAATTATCACCCCGTTCAGATATGATAAAAAATTGGTTCATATTACAACTCGTTCGTATTACCATCGCCTTGTTCAAGCGGGCGTGAAAGTCTACGAATATTCCAACGGCTTTAATCATTCCAAGACGTTTGTTTCGGATGACATGGTCGGCACGGTCGGAACCATGAACCTGGATTTCCGCAGTCTCTATCTTCACTTTGAATGCGGTGTCTGGATGTACAAAAGTTCCGCCCTCGGCAAAGTCAAGGAAGATTTTCTCAACACGCTGCCTTCCTGCCATCAAATCACTCTGGAAGATTGTCATTTTAATCCGTGGCAGCGTTTTGTTATGGAAGTTCTCCGGCTTTTTGCGCCGGTAATGTGAACTACAATCACGAATGTCTCGAGGATGAACCACAATTATATTCCAATCATTGAGTTTACGGAATATTGATGATATAATCATCACATGAAACATTTTAAATCTTTTATAAGCGTGTTTTTTGCGGTGAGCATGATTGTGTTTGTTTCCTGCCAAAGTACAGGACCAGGTCAGAATGCCGCTCAACCGTCAGGACTTTCTCAAAAAGCGATGCAGCTTGTTCAAAGCGCCGTGTTTGAAGTCGTCATTAAAAAACCGAAAAATGATTCTCTCATTTACGACAAAGCTCTTGACTGGGAAATGGTTGATTACCGAATCAGAAATGATGATTATTATTCGATAGGAACGGCCTTTGCGGTTTCTCCTACGGAATTGATCAGCGCGTTTCATGTAATCAATCTTGCGAATCCCAGTATGTCCAACAATAAATATTTCATCCGCGATTCCGGCGGTAATGTTTCAGAAATCGACAAGGTCATCAGCGCGTCGAACGAAAGAGATTTTATCATTTTTACCGCCAAGGATAAAACCTTTGATGCTTACTTCGAGCTTGAACAAAACTTCAATGTCGGCGATCCTGTGTTCAGTATTGGGAACGCGCTTGGCGAAGGTATCGTTGTAAGGAACGGGCTTGTGCTTGGAACTGTTCCCGAAAGTGAAGCCGGCAGATGGAACCTTTTAAAATCATCGGCCGATGGAAATCCCGGAAATTCAGGCGGTCCGCTTGTTACTCCCCAGGGGAAAGTGGTGGGCGTAGTTATTGCGCTGAGGGATAATATCCTCTATTCAACTCCGGTCGAAGTGGTTTCCGGCATTCCCGAAAACACGCTGCAATACAGGCTGCGGACAAGCTACGGCCATTTCATTCTGCCGAATAATTATACCACGGTGTATGAAACATCAGTCTCGCTTCCGAAAAATTATCACGAAATACAGGACTTTTTGTTTGAAAATTACCAAGGGCCGTATGTTGAGTACATGGAAGAATTGTTCAGTCAGTTCCCTGAATATCTTACCGGTCCGAATAATTATCATCTTTTAAGCAGCATGATTGATTCCATCAATCCCGGCATTTCCCTGCTCGATAAAAATGATGATCAATGGAAAATTTACACGCTGAATTTTAATAACTACGCGATACCAAACGACGGTTCTTTGCGTCATCTTAATTCAAACAACGATTTTTCATTTGTAAAACTGAATATTCCCAGGGACGTTTCCGGAAATGATGTTAACACGAATCCGAAATTTTTGATGGATTATATTTTGAAATATCTCCGGATGGAACGAAACCTTGGCGGCGAAAAATACCGCATTCTGTCCTTCGGCGATCCTATCGCGCAAGGAACCTATAAAGATATATTGGGCAGAACCTGGATAAATGCTCAATGGCTTATCGAATACGACGATTCCATTTTCAACATGTACATTCTTCCTTTGCCGAATGGACCCGCTGTTGTGTGGACGAATAAGCCCAGCGCGTTTACGAAAATATATGATTATGATATTAAGATCATCTGCGATCATCTCCAGGCCGCTTACTTTGCCGACTTTGAAGATTGGGAAGCGTTCCTGGAATTAGAAGAGTATATTCCGGAAGTCCTGAAAGATTTTTCCTTTGAATGGAACGCGGACGCGAAAGAATTCCGCTTGGGCAGCAGCGCTTTATCCATAGAAGCCGGTCCCGATGTATTTGACTGGGAAAACACTTCCGAGCTGTTTATCGCGCCCGCGTATTATAAGCAGGATGGGAAAATAGAATTCGGCATCCGCGAAGTGATTGTGCGTCAGGACCTGCAAGGGAAAAACTCCTGCATTCTTTTCAAATACATAGAACCTGTTCCCGAACTCGGAGCAAAACAGGCCGAATCTTATCGGGATATTGTCGATGGAAAATATCCCTTGGATGAAAAAGCTGTCATCACGCCCAAGGATAATGCCGGTTCGATAGCCGCGGTTGTTCAGACCGAGACGCCGGCTGCCGGAATCCAATATGCCCTGTATCTTTACATGACCGAGCCTAAAACCGAAGAAAATGTTACGAACCGGTTTAATGCTCTGAGGGATGGGGTAAGAGTTATCAGGTAATTGGTATAAAGGTAAGCAGAAAAAAGGGGCTGCCTATGTCAGGCCGCCCCGGTTGATCGGTTAGGCCCCAATCCTTTTTCCCATTGCTTCCGCGTGGGGCGCGTTCAGGAGAACATCGCTCCAATTAACAACCATGCCTTCTTTTTCCATCGCGCGCATAATATTTGACAAAACCTTATTGCCAAAAAGACCGCCTTTTTTGAGAAACGCGGCGCTTTTCTTCCCCGACAGGGAACTGGCGGAAGCCAAATTTTTTGACAGAGCGTCAGGAATTTTCCCGCTGAAAAAAGAAACGGCTTCCGCGGCAACAACGATATAATCGTATCCCGGCAAACGGGTTCCGTCTTCTGTCCAGGCATCCATAATGTCAACCCGGTGCCCCATGGATTCCATGCCTTTCGCGAGAGATTTTACATAATCCGGCAGAGCGGTTCTTTTAGAGGGAACGCTGATAATGATAATTCTCATAATCACAATAACTTCTAAAGACTTCCGTTTTTAGAAGTTCTCCTTTATTGTAGTGTAGAACAAAAAATCTCCAAGGCAGTCCATAAAAATCTGTATCTTGGTTTTTAGAGGCTGCATCAAATAATAGTTAAAAATGAGTACAATTTCAAGAACAAATGAAAAAAGGGAAGATAATTTTGTATCAAGTATTTTTTACTAGCTAAAAAGATAGTTATGTTTTATACTGAAATATATCATTGTTTAAGGAGATACATTGTAATATGGCAGGAAAATTTGTTATCACTAAGAATAAAAAAGGGCAGTATCATTTTAACCTGATGGCCCAAAACGGACAGGTTATTGCTTCGAGTGAAACGTACCCGGACAAGCAAAGCGCGATGAAGGGAATTGCATCCATTGTAAAGAATGCTCCGACTGCAAAAATTGTGGATGACACCGGGGAACAGGAGGCTGCGAAAAAGGCTGTTAAAGCAAAAGCCCCTGCGGCAAAAAAAGCTCCGGCTGAAAAAAAAGAAGCTGCTGCTCCCAAAGAGAAAAAGTAACTTGTAAGCCGGGCGAAGTCTAAACTGCTTTAGGCGGTTTACTCTGTTCTTTCGCAGAGCGAACCGTCTTTTTTTGATACCTGTAGAACGGCAACGATGGACGTCTATTTATGCTTCACTTTAATAGTCGCCGCGTTAATGCTGTTTATAAGCCCAAGAACCGCGGAGAGAATGAAAAGCGCTTCAATTCCGCTCACTGTCCAAATCCAGCCGCCTATAAGCGCGATTAAAACGCTGAAAATATGATTCACGGAAATTCCGGTGGACAGCGTGGCGGTGATTTCTTCCTGATTATCGGAAATATCTTTTATGTAAACGCTGTTTGCCATGCTTGCGGTAGAAATAACCGCGTCCAACACAAAATTAACGCTCACCACAATGAAGGCGATATTATGTGAAAATAATATGTGAGCAAAGCCGTAGAGAAAGCAGACGACAATCAAAATAAGGGTGTCCGCTACCATGATTGTTTTGTATCCAAGTTTGTCGATAAGCCTGCCTATCCAGGGACTGAGAAGCATGGTGAATACCGCGCAGATGGCGTACAGAATTCCCATTACAGATGGATCCGCTTTGTAGTAGAGAATGAGCACATAAGGAGCGAAGGTAAGAAAAACCTGCTTCCGCGCGCCGTAAAGAACTTCCAAAAAATAAAATTTGCGGAACTTCTTCGCAAAATAAAAACGCTGTCTTGGCGCTTTAAGCGTTGTTTCTTTCAGCGCGGAAGCAATCATTATTGTCGTAATCATTAACGCGGTGGAAACACCGAAAACGATTCTGTATCCCGCAACATCGCTTCTTTCAAAACCGAGATGGCTTAAGCATAAAAAAACCGCGGATACAAGAAGAAAGCCCGCTATGTTCCCAAATTGTCCGATAGAAGAAACAATCCCTAGTGAGGAACCTGTTTTCTCTTTTTTCGCCAGATCCATTGCGATGGTAGAGCGCACAGGCATAATAATGTGTTCGCCCGCGCTGTAAAGAACCATAAACATAACAACAAAAAATTTGGTAAGAAAAAAATCATGCGAACTTGTAAGGAAAAGCCCCGCCAATCCGCCCGCGGAAAGCGCGATACCTGTTTTAAAAACCTTTGAATCCGAAAATCTGTACATAAACGCGAGAATAAAAATCAGAAAAAGTCCGGGAAGTTCTCTGAAAAACTCGACAATCCCTCTTTCAAAAGGGGCTATTTGAACAAGCTCTACAAGATAATTATCCTGAATCCCTCTGTAAAGCCCAAAGGCGACTCCGTAAAAAATAAGTACGCTTAGAAAACGCCCGACCTTGGCGTCAGAACGATAGGTGTCGTTTATAAACCGCGGGCGCTTGCTTTTTTGCGTAATAGTATCTGTCATTGGTTTCCTTCTAAATCTTATGCTCACTTTGAAAAGTTTTAAAATGCTAACAAATTTAAAAAGTTCTGTCGAGAGAGCTTGTTGCAAAACTCGGTT
>DBDH01000047.1:0-44980 GCA_002293455.1 Treponema sp. UBA937 | reverse complement strand
ACTGAAGTTTTGCAATTTCCTCGAGAGTCCATCATTTTTTTGTTCATTGTTTTCTGTTGTCACGACACAGCAAGTATCACATAACATCAGCCTTGTCGATATTGGTAAAACAATGCCACACGCGGTACAGGGTCATGCGGCCGCGGACATAGGAGCCGACTTCCAAGGTAACAGGCAGAACATCGTTACTGAGGCCGAGGTCTTCCAATGTTACTTTCATGCCGCAATCCCGGAATAGCCGCTCCATCTCGATGCTGGAAGGCATTGCACTATATACCGTTTTGATCTCATCCCAGTTTGCGATCAGCTTATCGTAATCTACCAGCATACCCTCATCGGGATTATTGTAGGGCATCAGTTCGTTGTAGACAACACTGCCAAAGCGTTCTTTCAGCATTTCGTGGGGAAAGCCCTTATAGGGGACAAAATAATCCCGCGGATTGTCACCGATGACAGCAAACAGTTTTTCGTACAGCTTTTTGCATATGATGGCAGCAACACCAACGGTCTCGCCGTGGAGAAAGCCGGTGTCGGGACTAAACAGCGCCAGCTCCCACACATGGGCGATCATATGTTCCGCGCCGGAGGCCGGACGCGCGTTTCCCCACATCTGGATTGTTAATCCGGAAAGGATCAACGCGTACATCAGCGCCTCAACGGCTTCTTCGTCACGGTCTTTAATTTTGCGGATAATCTTCAGCGCGCGTTCCACAGCCTCATTTACCATGCTGAAAATACGCGGGCAAAGCGCCTCTCCAGTGACGATGTTCGCGAATTTCCAGTCGCCCAGCGCAATATATTTACCCAGCAAATCGCCGAGGCCCGAAGCAATCAGGCGATAGGGAGCCGCTGCCAACACCTTGGTATCGGCAATAATCGCAGCGGCGGCCTGTGTGGTGAGCGGATGCTTAAAATTGTTAAAAGTCATCACAGAGGAATTCGCCGCAAAGCCGTCAACACTTGCGGCAGTGGGAATCAGCACAACCGGAATTCCGCCATGCTGTTTGCCAATATATTTGCTGGTATCGGTAATTACACCGCCGCCAACCCCGACAATAAAGGAAACATCGGCGGGATACTGTGTTTCGATTTCCTCTACGGTTTTTTCATTTGGATGGATATCGTTCCCTTGTAGTTTGATAAGGGCATGATCCGGCAAAAGCTCCGCCGCGCGCTTTGCCGCAGCTTCCCAAGTATTACTATCACAGATGATGAGTGCTTTTCCGATTAATCCAAGCTCGCCGCAAAGCTCCGGCAGCCGCTCGAGGGCGCCCGATTCCAGCAGGATTTTCTTGATTACCATGTCATGTTTTTGTCCGCATTCGCATTTGCCGGTAAAATTAGAAACGTTTATTTTCATGCTGCTCCTCCCAAATTGTATTATCTAATTATATATCTATATCCTATCTCAAAAAAATAACCATTGTATTTGTGATAAAAATCATCATGTAAATTTGCCCAATCAATTATTTTTACCGCATTTCTATGGCGCAATCCGGTCCCCATTGTTATATGATGATTCTTGTAAATAGGTATACTCAAATTCATTTTTATATCCGCGAAATATGAAAAATGATTTAACAGCATAAAGAAATAATTAAAACCAAAATTTCCGCTGAAGCTCAAATATTTTTTGAACGGATATACGGTGATTCCCATATCAATATACAAATCAAAAATATGTATCTCTGTTGAAAATTGTGTAACTATTCCCCAATGAGCTCCAAAAATTTCCGATGACGGCGGAAACAATGATACTTCAAGAATATCCCAGGTAAAATAATTATTATCACTATCAAAGACAGTCTCGTAAGTAAGTGAAGCAAAAGCGGCTAAACCTTTGGGGACATAACCTGGAGCTACAGACATTGCATATATATTCAAGGTGATAAGGGAAGAAAACATACATATAAAAAACATCTTTTTTTCTGCCCGTTTAGAGACGTTCATCATCCTCCCCTTATGAAATATATTAATACCAAGTGTAACGAAAAAGTTTTTATAAAACAATGATGTGAAGTTTTCTATTTTTCCCCTTCTCAGAAAAGCGCAAAACTGATAATCTATTTCTATTATTACACAGAGGAAGTCATGGTGTTTCAATTGATGATCTGCCATGACAGGAGCTTGCATGGACATTCAAAGCGATGTTAAGAATCTGCACCCCCTGGAAATCCGGATTATCCGGCATTATAAAAGCGGGGATGAGCTGACAATTGAAAAGGTCGAAGCGGACCTGGGATTTAAAAGCGGAAACGGCAATCAGGCGCTTTCCTGGCTTAGCGGCAAAGAAATCACCGCGGAACTGAGGCGGGAACCGGAAATCTTTTATGAACTGACAGAAATGGGGCAGGACTGGAAAGAAAAAGGAACACCCGAAGAAAGGATGATCGATTTAGTCCGCGGCGGGAAACAGCTTCCCATGCCGGAAGCGGCAAAAGAATTGGGGCTTGAAAATAAAGACGCGGGAAGCGCGTTCGGCTTTTTGTCAAAAATCGGCGTCTTGACAATGGATGAAACAAAGCGGATTGTTCTGTCATCTGAATTTGAAAAAATGATGACAGAGGCTTCTGATCATTTTACTGTGCTTCGCGGTCTTCTCGAAAAAGCAAGCGCTGCGTCTGATAAAATCCTTGCCAACAATGATCTTTCCGAGGCCGAACGGGCTGTCATGGGAGGCATCGCAAAAAAACGCGGCGCGTCTGGTGCCGCTTTCCGTATCATCGAACGGGAAACGGTCGTTTTCGGTTTTACCGAAAAATATGACGCAATCGTTAAGGCTCTTCTTGACGCCGGAATCACCGGAGATGAAATCGGAACCCTGACGCCGGAAATGCTTGAAGGCGGAAGCTGGAAAGGAAAGACCTTCCGTTCGTACAATGTAAATATTCCCCCGACAAGGCTCATTCCCGGAAGGACAAATCCTTACGCGCAGTTCCTTGAACAGGTAAAAGATAAACTTGCTTCCCTCGGCTTTGAAGAATTTGACGGCCCACTCGTGGAAACCGAGTTCTGGAATTCCGACGCGCTCTTTATGCCGCAGTTCCATTCCGCGCGGGACATTCACGATGTGTATCATATATCCGATCCCGACCACGCACAATCGATAGCGGAACCGTGGCTTTCAAATGTTGCCTCCGCCCACGAAAACGGCGGAGAAACCGGAAGCCGGGGCTGGAACTATCATTTTGATACTGAGTTTACCCGGCGCCTCATTCTGCGGAGTCAGGGAACCGTGCTTTCGGCGAAGCAGCTTCCCAAGGCAAAAATCCCCGGAAAGTATTTCGGCATTGCCCGCTGTTTCCGCTACGATAAGGTTGACGCGACGCATCTTTCCGACTTTTATCAGACCGAAGGAATCGTTCTGGGCGAAGACGTAAACCTCCGGACGCTTTTAGGCCTCCTCGAAATGTTTGCCGTTGAAGTAGCGGGCGCCAAAGAAGTAAAATACGTTCCCGGCTACTTCCCCTTCACAGAGCCTTCCGTCGAAGTGCATATCAAACATCCGGTTCTCGGCTGGTTTGAACTGGGCGGCTCCGGCATTTTCAGGCCGGAAGTAACCAAGTCGCTTGGGGTTGATGTTCCGGTCGCGGCTTGGGGAATCGGCATTGACCGGATGGCTTTGATGGCGTTGGGAATCAACGATATTCGCGATCTTTTTAGCTATGATATTGAAAATGTCCGTCTCCGCCGCTCAGCCGAGAAATAAGCAAGACATTAAACCCGAATACAACCAGCAAACTCCGCCGTATTTTTACGTGTTCTGCGGCGGACTTTAATTAATTGACAGAGTAATGGTAATAATCTACTATTAATTTCATGAGTATTGAATCGATGAGCGCTTTAGAAAAAGCAATACAAGGTGAAAGTCTACTCAAGAAATATGCGCTAAAAAAAATTGGTGTTTTCGGTTCTTTCGCCCGCGGTGAAAAAGCCCATGATATTGATTTCTATATCGATGCTGAAGATTATAACTTAAAAAGTTTGATTAATTTAAAAAAAGATCTTGAACGAATAACAGAAAAAGAAGTTGATATAATGCTCAAAAAATATGCCAATCCAATTATTTTATATCGAGCACAAAGGGATATGAAATTTGTTAGCCAATGAAAAAAACGATTTATTATATCTTCTCAACATATTGGAATGTATAGGGAAAGTTTGGAAATATACAGAACAAGCAGCGAATGCAGAGGAATTATTTGCCCTTAATGAACAAATGAATTTAAACGCTTCCCTTACTTTATTGGCAAACATCGGTGAGAATGTTTCCAAATTATCCGCAAAATTAAAACAAGAATATTCAAATATAGAATGGCAGCAGATCAAAAGTTTTAGAAACAAAATTGTACATGATTATGTTGGGATAGATTTAGCCATTATATATGAAATTATTACCCAAGACCTAAAAGTGATAAAATCAGAAATAGAAAAAATAATTTATGACAAAATAAACAACAAGATTTTTGACATTCAAGAGTTAGAAATAAGTAAAAATAGTAATTATTATAAATATGTTAATTTCAAGGAGATAGGCTGTTTTTAGTCTCATCAAGAATGAATTAAAGAATGCAGAGCCGGTATTTGAAAAGTCAAAACCCTTCGCGTTTATTTTCCTCAAACTTGTTGAAAAAGTGATATTCTGTTACTATAAGAGAAAATTGCAAAACTTCAGCTTTTGCAATTTCGACCATAAATGTGACAAAAGAAAAATCTATTTTGTTTTATGATAAAGAAATAGATTTTTCTTTAAGAGCTTGTTGCAAAATCTACCCCGAACCACAGGTTCGCAGTTTTTGCAGCAAGCTCATAAGACAGGCTATAAAATTATTTATGCCCGATGCATAATCAATGTGTTTAAGGAAGAACTGCTATGCCTAAAATCGAAGTAAACGAAGAACTTTTCTATACATTGGCCGGTAAGCGTTGGAACAGCGTCGAAGCGTTTGAAGAAGCCCTGACCTGCGCCAAGGCCGAACTTGATGAAGATTCCGACAAGAGTCTTCCCATAGAAGACCGGACGCTGAAAATCGAACTGAACGATACAAACCGCCCCGACCTTTGGTCCACCGCGGGATGCGCCCGCCAGCTGCGTCTTCACAACGGCGGAAAAATGCCTGAGTATCACTTTTTTTCTTCGCCCGGAGATATGAAGGATTCACGGAAAAAAGTTATCGTCGAAGAAAGCGTAAAAGCGGTCCGGCCTTATCTGGCGGGATTTATCGCCAGAGGGAAATCGATCACCGACGCGTCGTTAAAGGACATGATTCAGACGCAGGAAAAACTCGCATGGAATTTCGGCCGCAAACGCCGGAGCGTTTCCATGGGAATTTACCGGATGTCGGAAATCAAATGGCCCATCATCTATAAAGGCGCCGATCCCGATTCGGTGTCATTCGTGCCGCTACAATGGGAAGGAGAGCTCACGCTCCGCGAAATCCTGAAACAGCACCCCAAGGGAAAAGAATACGCCTTCATTCAGGAACACGAAAAGCTGCACCCGCTTTTGATTGATTCAAAGGGCGAGATTCTTTCCTATCCGCCGATTATCAATTCCGCGAAATTGGGCGCTGTCCAGGTCGGCGATACCGACGTCTTCATCGAAATAACCGGAACCGATCTGCCTTCCGTAACGCTTACCGCGTCAATTATGGCCTGCGACCTTGCTGACCAGGGGTATACCATCGAACCGGTTGAAGTTGAATATACTTATGACACGCTGTTCGGCAAAAGAACAACCTTTCCTTTTTATTTCCAGAATCCCGTTTTTTGCTCCCTCGACCGGGTTGAAAAAATCCTTGGGATGCCGCTCTCCGCAAAAGAATGCATTGCGGCGATGGAAAGAATGGGATGCCGCGCGGAAAAACAGCTCGGCGTTGAACGGAGCGAAACGGAAGAGAAACCCGGCATCCTCGTGTATCCCCCGGAATACCGGAACGATTTTCTCCATGCCGCCGACATTGTGGAAGATGTAATGATAGGCCGGACGCTTGCATCATTTGAACCGCTTACGCCGCAGGATTTTACGATAGGCCGTTTAACGCCCATCACCCTATTCAGCCGTAGGGTAAAAGAAGTCATGGTGGGACTCGGTTATCAGGAAATGATTTTTAACTATCTTGGTTCCCGGAAAAACCTTGTTGAAAATATGAGAGGGGACGGCGGCCGGATTCTCCGCATCTCCAATCCCATGACGGAAAATTTTGAGTACGTCCGGGATTCAGTCCTTGCGTCTTTGATGATGAGCGAATCCGCGTCAGGCCACTCGGCGTATCCTCATAAGATTTTTGAAATCGGGAAAGTCGCATACAAGGATGAAAACGAAAATTACGGAACACAGACTCATCAGTATTTGGGATTCGTTCAGGCCGCCGCCGACGCGAACTTTAACACTGCCGCGAGTCAGATACAGACGCTGTTCTATTACCTTAACCGGGAATACACAGCGGAAGCCTCCGACGATCCGCGTTTTATTCCGGGCCGCGCCGCGATGATTCTTTATCAGGGCGAAAAGATCGGCGTTTTCGGAGAAATCCATCCCGAAGTTCTGGAAAATTGGGGCATCACGATGCCCTGCACCGCCCTCGAAATCGACTTGGATTTGTTGATTGAATGATACAAGTAACGGGGGATGTTTGAGGATTTATACCATTATTTGATTGGCATCCGGTTGATGAGGGAAATATTTCCCTCATCAATGAACTCCGTTATGAAAAAGCAGTTTTGGCTGTTGAAAAATGTGATTCCAAAGTCGATGTCTGCCTTACAAAAAGCAGCTCAACAATTTAGGGTATTTAAGGACTGTACGGTTATCGGCTATTTCAAATGATCTTCTTTACAGCCTGTACCCGACACCCAGCCTGGCGGTAAAAGTATTTACCCAGCCGCTGTTAATTTTGCCATCTATTTTGATCTTTTCAACAAATTTCGTATTTTTCATATCATACATAGTGGGAGCGAGTTTTATTCCGTAAAGGGCTTCTGCTTTGATGTATAAAGAATCGGTCAGGTCATAATTTAGATTGGCTCCAGCATGTAACCATAAAGTATTGAAGTCAGATGCTTTGGTTTTTATAGCAACGTTGTAATATTCATCGCCATAGTCCCCGCTAAAGAATATTTGATAGGAAACACCCAAGAGGGGGGAAAGGGTAAATTGATTCAGTTCAAAGGGATATTTCCCCAGGATTCCAAAAGTTATGCTGGTTTGGGTTTTATCAAAGTTACTTATACCGGAGGCTTGCGGCGGTACTGGGTATTGTGATGATGCGGTTCTTTTGCTTACCAATTTATTAGAACCGCCATAAACACTGATAAAAAACTCTGTATAACCTACATCAAAAAAAAGGAACCCTCCATAATTAAAATCTGTAATAGACTCACTGGTGTCAATAGACATAACATCTTCCACTTGTTCAAATGATGTAGAAGCAGTGGTCCAATTCCCAAAGAATTCAAAACCGCCGCCGAAACTCATGGGAATATCGAGCGCAGATACAGCCGAAACAAATACAAGAAGACAAAACAACAATGATATATACTTTTTCAATGTACCGTCCTTTATTGAGTAAGCCCTAATTCTTTTGCAAAATTGAACAGGGAAGTAACATCTACACATTCTTCGGCTAAATTAACACGAATATTGTCTGTAAGGTTGTTGTATTTTATAAAGGCTACTTCCATTATGGAGTCTAGTCCTCCCAAAAAATCGAGGGACTCTAAAACTTCTTCTCTGGTCATATCACCATTTTCCAGTAGAGTCCTCAGCTCTTCCACATAGGGTTTAAATCCATCTAGTATTTCTCTTGCTTCTTCACCTGCTTCATCAATACCTACAAAAAAACGAGTGTCTTCGGGATTATCTTGATCTTCCCCAAACATCAATGCGACATAATAGTCCCCAACATCTGCCAAAGGAGATTGGTCCTTTACATACCACAAGTCAATCTTTGCACTTCCATTCTTGATAGCTCCAAATCCGCCGGCCAGAGCATCTCGCGACTGAATTTTATCAGGATCATCAAAAATTCCAATGAAGGCCAGCGGCTGAGTTATATCTTCTCCAATTTCTTCAACGGTAATAGTTATAGGGTCTTTATATTCAATCTTTGTAGGATCGTCGCATCCTATTATTAAAAATACTATTGACGATACAAAGACGATAATTCTCAATAATTTATAAATATGTATCATGATAATTCCTTAAACAAGAAGCAAAATGCTCTCTTGGCATTCTGCTTCTTGAAATTGCACTAGAAAGGACTACGAGTAAGCGGCTCTGGAATAAACAAGAATTCCTCAAACAAGGCTTCGTTTGTTTCAGTATCTGAAAGCGAATACGGCAACAATTCCTGGATGATTTTTGTCATCATTATGAATTGCACAGTTAAAACATTCTTTCCGTCATCAAGTATATCCTGCAAAACTGTATGCTGATCATTTTCCAGGTTATCACCAATAGTGCTAAGCTGTGTAGTGGTCCATGCTACATTTTTAAAGAAGTTTGCACTGGCGACATAAAAGTAATGTTCATCATCGGTTGTAACTGAGGGATCAGGATCATCACCTAAGATTTGAAACCCAATATAAACATTCATAGGAGGTTGAAAGTTTGCACCGAGTTCTCCTTCGGAAGATTCTAATTCGATATTAACACTGCCATTAGAAACGAGCCCTCCTCCTTCAGCAATTACTGATTGAGCCATAATATCTCCGGTAGCTTTAAACAAACCCATTGAAGCTATTTTTCCATTGTATTCAGCTGGTAACCCGGCAATGGTAATACTTACAGGTTCGGGTCCAGGTCCAGCCAAGATAGAAGTAATATCGAGTAAATCATCCCTTGTAATAGGATCATTATTTTCCGACAGTACATATTTTGGCAGCATAGGAAGGAGTCCCATAAGTTGTGGCAATGTCATCCCTTCAAGATTCTGAACAGGAGCATTGCCTTTATAAACAAAAAACTTATCGTCAGCATCACCATCTTCACCAAAGAAGTCAATCCAAACAATGTAATTACCTTCATCTATAAAGTTTGTCTCGCCATCAGATTCTGTTAATAAAAAAGTAACATTGCCATTATCAAATTCTCCGTCTGCAATGGCTTCTTTAGGACTTATCATCGGAGTGGCATCCGAAGCGTAGAGAGAAATTGAAGCGCCTCCATTCAAGCTATCCAAACCCGTAACCGTTATGGATAAAGCTGCTGATTCGGCAGTCTCCCATTGCGCAATAAAAGTAACATCAGCAGTTACTGTATATTCTGCATCAGCATTGTAACTTTGTCCACTGGATTCCCATCCTTTAAACTCTTTGTCAGTTGGTGCTGTCATGTCGCCCTGTCCAGGTAACGTAATTTTCTTGCCGGCTTGGACAGTCCGATCAGTCGGAGCATTGCCGCCCCCGTCTCCCTTATCAAATTTAACAGTAAATTCATCGGTACCTCCATCAGGGTCGCATCCTGCCATTGAAAATCCGATGATCGCCATCACAAAGATCATTCCTATCATTTTGAATAAACTTTTCAAAGTTAGCTCCTTCTTTCGCGCAAAAATACTGCGCTTACTTGTAAACACGGAACAACGTCCCCAATCAAGACCTTGAATAAAAGGTGATTAAGTCTAATATCTTATCAAAATAATGTCAATATCTACTTTTTAGACATTATTACAAATTTGTCTAGGAAAACATTAATGTATTTGATTTTGACTCTAAGAGCATAATGCGCATTATATACCGACCGGTCGGTATATAATGCGTATTGTCCGCATGGATATATAGACTGGTCGGTATATATATCCAAAAAAGCAACAAAAATCAAATTTGCTTATTTTATTTCTTTTATTCTTCATAACGGTTGACATCGATAAGTCAACACTATTTTTTATGACACTCAAGGAGTGAACATGTTACAATTATCTGAATTGTGTATCGAAAGGCCCTTAGGTACGAAAGGAAACACCCGCGTAATCGATTTATTATCTCATGCGTTTAATGACTTGAGGTATACCATTATTGATCTGCCTTTTGATTGTACTGTGTGGCAGTCAAATGATTCCTTTGTTGAGCAAAACGGCAGGAAGAAAACAATATTTCCCAGTCCTTTTTCAAAAGAATTGAAAGGCAATTTTCCTGCAATGTACGCAACGACATTCGATGAATTACAAAACATCAAAAGGTATGACGGTATTCTAATCTTTGATAATGAACTGTCAAAAACCGGCAGGATGCCGAAAAACTTCCCGTTTTATTTTCCCGATGAAGACAAACTATTATACGATACATTGGAAAAAATACAGCCAAAAGGGATCATCACCATAACCGGACAAGACCCCACGTCAGGATTACATCCATTCCCGATATTTGAAGACGTTAACCTTGAAATCCCCACGGCGTATGTATCATCTCTGGATGATATTTCAACGCTTGAAAAAATAAGTATCGAAATCAATTCAAAAACATACAAAGAAAAATCGAAGCAGCTTATTTTCAGGAAAGAAGGCGCGTCAAAGGACATCATTATAATCTCGGCGCACATGGACACAAAATATGCTACTCCCGGCGCGGTAGATAACGCGGCCGGTTTATTTATATTACATGAAATCGCCAATGCAATAAAAGATACACACTACAAGAATACAATAGAAATTGTGCCTTTAAACGGGGAAGAAAGTCCCGAAGTCTCCGGACAGCTGGCGTATTTAGATTATTTGGCAAAAAATAATTGCAGCGTAAAGGCCGTAATAAACATTGACGGTGTAGGACATATTGGTTCAAAAAATTCTGCTTCATTTTATAATTTTGATGACAATATAAAAAATGAAATTATCGCGAAAAATGATCTCGTGGAAGGGGAACAATGGTATGCCGGCGATCACGCGATGTTTGCTTTTCAAGGGATACCATGTATCGCGCTGACTTCCAGCAATATGTTTACCGACGCAATGACAGTGACTCATACAAAAAATGATGTTATGGACAATATCGATGTTTCATTGCTTAAAACATTAGTTAAATCATTACAAAACATGCTTGCAACAATAGACCGATAGATTTTTTGTTCCGCCCAACAGCATGGCAGCGATCCGCCGTGCTGTTGGGAAGCAAGGTGTTTACAGCCGGAACATCAGAAAACACCACTCGTTTTTATAACCGGCTGAATTCTTTTGTGAAAACTTTCAGGAACAAAATAGAAATACGATATTCGTCCAGCCGTTGTATCGGGTTGATATTCCGTTTTGGAAAAATCAAAAGTCTTGATTGCTTCTTCCAGTTTTTTGCCGACGCTTTCACTTTCTTCTTCGTAATTAAACGGTCCATGTTCAAAAACGATATATTCCATTTCAAGAACATCAATGATCAGCATGTTATCAGGAACAATTCCGTGATACGCGGCGGGGAGACGAATCCCATAGGCTTCCGCCTGCCGTCCGTCATCTTCATATATCTGTGCCATGATTTGTCCGGAATATTGTCCGATGACGTTATCTTTGCCGTCAAGTTTTCCTTTAATGCTGTCCAGCAACCCGCAAATCGTGTGACAATCCTGTCCGGGAATTTTTTCCTGTTTTTCCCAGAAATCCCAATACCCGCTGCTTTCATAATTTTTGATGTGCAAGAATGTATGAGCCGGCATCGTGATAAAATAAATCTTTATGTCTTCCGTTGAGTTAACCATTCCTATTTCTCCTATTCCTAAAAAGTAACGGTCAAAAGCAGAAATCTTTGTACGAAGTACCACAGGCATGGGATTTTTACGATACGCTTTCGGGCTGATACCGTAAGCTGTTTTAAACGCCCTCGTAAACGCTTCATGACTCCCGAATCCATACTTGAGCGCGATATCCAAAAACTTGTCTTCGCTGTCGCGTACTTCAATTAAGGCAAACGCAAGTTTTCTTAAGCGGATATAATCGCCCAATAACATTCCGGAAATTTCCTTGAATCTCCTTGTAGTGTGATACTCAGAATAACCGAGTCTCTTTGAAAGAGATTGCAGAGTTAAAGCCTCATCGTCATCATAACTTTTGATTCTTTCATCAATTTCGTCCACCACAACTTGAATTAACTTGTGCCACTCGTACATCTTTTTTTAACCGCTCTGTTATCAGGATAAAAGCATAAGAAACAATGAATTTGATTCTGATTGCTTTTTCATCATCACGAAAAGCCGCATCGTTTAATACAAAAAAGGAATGATCTTATATTTCACCTTCTTGGTATAAGCATCCCAAAGCGCACCGTATTTTGCCTTGCAGACTTTATCATCATCGGCCTGGCGGGTGAACATCAACCCGATGTAGTACGCGGGATAAAGCCATACCATCCATACGCCGAAATAACCGGAAGAAAGCGCGACGGCGGCAGCCTGAATAATTTCCCCAAGGTAATTGATATGGCGGCTTGCGCCCCAGAAGCCGTTCACAAGCAGGCTGTGATTACCGTCGCTCAGAGCTTCGGGTTTTATCCCAAGAAACTTTTTTTCAGGCGCGGTTTTAAAGAAATACTTCTGCATGTTCGCGCCGCGGGTAAGCACCCAGCCGCAAAGGAAGAGCGCGCCGAAAAAAATGGTAACCCATAAGGGATAACCGGGATTCGGCAGATGCGCGGTAAACCAAAGCGAGACTGAATAAAAATACGGATAAAAAGCGAGACAGCCGAATCCCAATTTAAAGCCGACGCGTTCGGCAATAAAATCATAGGTCCACAAATGAACTTTCTCGAATATGAGATACTCATTACAAAACCATGTCAGCATCGCGCAGCCAAGAAGAAACCCATAATTGATATTTGCAATATTGATAATATGATACGCCGCGAATGAAAGCACATTCAATTGAAGCGTAACCGCGCCGATTAAATACAGCCACAGCTTCGCGTCAATAAGGCCGTCTTTGATCTGCGCGTCCTTTGTTCTTCCGAACCATAAATCCGCAAGGAAAGGCTTTCCGGTGAAAGGATGCTTACACACAATGTAAAACGCATACGTCAAACCGATAACAACAGCCCCCGCAAGACCAAACCATCGCGTTTCATAAAACCATGTGTAGGGCACGGCATCGAAATAGCCAAGCAAAAACCAAAGGAGAATGCTTGTCCAAAGAACAAACTTTCCGTTGATTCTGTAATTCATCACTTCGCCGCTTATCTCGTTTTTGACATACCCCTTCACTTTCTTAACCGGGATGATAAGATGCAGCAGCGTGATGAGCGCATACGTAACAAGCGGCGTAATAAAACCTAAAAACATTTTCATGATAAACCTCCGGTATTTTTCGACATGATATTGATTGCGGCTTTTCTGCTTAATAAGCGCATAAGCACAAAACGGCCGATTTTGTTCACGGCTCCGGGAATGACTATCGGGCCTTTTCCCAAAGCCTTTAATGTCTGCTCCGCAACGGCATCGGCGTTAAGTGTTCCGGGCGCCTGTTTTGATTTTTCCGCCTGCTTGTAACCGGGAGTAAGAATCGCGCCCGCGCAGCAGGCAATCACATCGACGCCGTGCGGCTTTAATTCTTTCCAAAGACCTTCGCCCAAAATCGCGTTGAATGATTTTGTCGCCGCGTAAGAAGCAAGGTTCGGACTGCCCTGAGTTCCCGCAAGCGAAGACATGAGCACAATTCCGCCCCGCTTCTTTGCTATCATCGGCCCCGACAGCAGCTTTGTAATTAGCAATGGCGCTTTTACATTTACGGCGGCCGCAAGCGCCAAATCTTCTTCGCTTGTGTTTTCAAACAAAGCGATGGGAGCAAAAGCCGCGTTGTAAATAAGCAGTCCGATAGAAACGTCAAGGCCTTTTATCATCTTTTTCACGTTCTCGAAATCCGCCATATCTGCTGTGAAGGCAATTACATCGACGTTGTATGTTTCTTTAAGTTTTACCGCCGCCGCTTCCAAACGTTCTTTTTGACGCGCCATCAAAATCAAATTCAATCCGCGCCTAGCAGCCGCTTCTGCAAACGCAAAGCCTAATCCGTCGGAACCTCCGGCGATCAGCGCATAGGGACCATACTTTTCTTTGAATGATTTCATGAAAATTATTTTAGCATAGGTAAGGCGGGAAACGCAATTTAAATTTATTGCTAAAAAAATGACCGTATCCATGCTTTTTTCATACCGGACACTTTCATACGGTCTTTGCTTTTTCATCGTTTTTCTGCTATTCTGTGTCGTAACGGAGTTGTCATTTGTTCTTAAAAAGTCTTGATATATTTGGGTTTAAATCTTTCGCTGACCGGACCAGGGTTGAGTTTGCCGACGGAATTACCGCTCTTTTGGGACCCAACGGCTGCGGAAAATCCAACGTGGTCGATGCCATAAAGTGGGTTCTTGGAGAACAGGCTTCCAGGGCGATGCGCGCCGAAAAGATGGAAGACGTTATCTTTAACGGGACCGAAAGCCGAAAACCGCTGAATGTTGCGGAAGCAACGCTGACCTTGGCAAATGACGCGGGGCTTCTTCCCATCGACATGCCCGAAATCCAGATAAAACGCCGCCTCTACCGCTCCGGCGAAAGCGAATACTACATCAATTCAACTCCGTCAAGATTAAAGGAAATCCGCGAACTTTTTTGGGATACAGGAGTCGGGAAAGCCGCCTATTCTGTGATGGAACAGGGTAAAATCGACCAGGTTTTGTCATCAAAGCCCGATGAAAGGCGTTATTTATTTGAAGAAGCCGCGGGAATAACCCGTTTTAAGGTAAAAAGCGCGGAAGCTGAACGAAAACTCAGCAAAACCGAAGAAAATATGCGTCAAGTTGAAGGAATTCTTGGCGAAGTTAAGCGTTCTTACGATACATTAAAGGTTCAATCCGATAAAACGATGAAATATCGGGCTTTTAGGGAAGAAATCTTTCAATATGAGCTGGATATTCAGCTTTTGCGGCTCAAACAGTTCAAATATGATCGTGATAAGCGGGCGGAAGACCTGGAAACCCGGACAAAAGAGCGGAACGCTATTCGGGAAGAAATGGACAATATCAACAAGTCCCTGGAAGAAAACATGGATTTGGTCAATTCCCTGGAAGAAGTGTTAATCGAACATCAGAAAAATATTTACGGCCTGGCTGTCGAGAAAAACGCCAAGGAAAAAGAAGCGAAACTTTTTGCCGAACAATGGAACGAATGTAAAAGCAAAATCCAGCAGAATGAGAACCGGGAACGCGGCATAAAGATCAAAATTGAAGAGCTCATTGACGATGCCGAAGAACAAGACGGCGTCGTCAGAGATTTACAGAAAAAAACCGCCGATATTCAGGAAAACATCAATTCGTTTGAACAAAATATTCAGCTTGCGTCCGCCAGAATCGGGGAGAACGATAAAGCGGTACAGCGGGCGGAAGAAGAGATTCGCGATTTTGAAGCTGAACAGCGGGATTATGAAAAAGACCTGGAAGCCATTACCGACGACATTGTTGCCGCCCTCGACGCGGGCTTAAAAGAAGCCGGATACTCCGCGAGCGAACGGAAACATACCGAATCGGCTTTGCGGGAAATTCTTGCGAAATTGAAAACCCTGCTTTCGGGCAAGGAAACGCTCATCATGGATTTAGCGGCAGCGGCTGACCGGGCAAGTTCCGGCGGAACGCTTCCCTCTCCGGAAGATATTAAGCATATTGCCGAAAGTTTAGCTCACGCCTTGTCCGACGCGGCGGAACACAGCGAAAAAGCATCGAATCTTTTTGAAACATACCGGAAAAGCACGCCGGGTTTTATCGACGATTTCCTTGCCCCGGAAGGAATTATCACGAAGAAACGCGCCTTTGACGCAAAAATCCGCGACTGTAAGGAAAAAGCGGCGGACCGGCGGACCCGGATAGCCGGACTCCGGCAGGACAACGAAGGCCTGAGCGTCAAAATAAATGAGTATCGCGCAACGCTTGAGGAACTGCGGGTCAGCAAGGTTCGGATGGCGACCCAGGCTCAATCCGCGGAAGAACAGGCAAAATTGATCCGGCGGGAACTTGCCGGTCAGGAAGGGCTGTTAAAGAATGTGCAGGATGAACTTTTTCTTGACCGGAAACGTTATGACGAAATTTCGGAACGCATCAGCGATACGGAAGAAGAAATTGTCGATATTGAACGTAAAGGTATGGAACTTACCGCGGCCCTCGAAAAACTTGAAAAAGATATTGCCGCCCGAAACGGCGATGTAGCCGGAAAACAGGAAACGATCAAAAAGAAAACTTCTGAATTGTTTAAAATCCAAGAATCGCTTGAAAAGATTCACATGGATTTGGTTCAATCGGAAACCGAAATCAAAAATATAGAAGACAATTTCCGGGAAACTCATTCCCGCGATCTCATGGAATTTGAAGAGCGGATTTTCACGATAACAACACCCGCGGCGGAACTTCGGGAAAAATTGAACGTTTCAAAAAGCGGCCTTAAAGATTTAGGTTCCGTCAACTTGATGGCGCCGGAAGAATTTGCCGAAACCAGAGAACGCTATGAATTCCTTTCAACCCAGCTCGCGGATTTAACCAAGGCCAGAGACGACCTTGAACAGATTACCGCGGAAATCCGGGCCGAATCATCGGAACTGTTTTTATCGACCTACAATAAAATCAAGAAAAACTTTCACAATATGTTCCGCCGTCTTTTCGGCGGGGGCCGCGCGGAACTGCGCCTTTCCGATCCCAACCATGTTCTGGAATCGGGAATCGAGATTTTCGCTCAGCCGCCCGGAAAAAAGCTCGAAAACATCACGCTCCTTTCCGGCGGGGAAAAATCGATGACGGCGGTGGCGCTTTTGTTTGCCACATACATGGTGAAACCTTCTCCGTTCTGTCTTTTGGATGAAATCGATGCGGCGCTGGACGAGCAGAATGTTATTCGTTTTGTACAGCTGCTTCGCGAATTCGGAAGCGCGAGCCAGTTCATCATCATCACGCACAACAAACGGACAGTTACCGGCGCCGGAACGCTTCTCGGTGTTACGATGGAAGAATCGGGGGTTACAAAGGTTATCAGCGTCCGGCTCGAAAATGAAAAAGACAGCCCCGCGGAATCGATTCCTGACCCGGAACCTTTTGAAGAAGAAGACGTCGAACACGAAAGCGGCATGGAACTTCCTTTAGGAATCGACGATCCATCACTTGTAAGCGAAGCGGAACTCCGCCCGATCCGTTCATCTCTGCCGTTCGCTTCGGCGGAAAAGCAAAAGAGGGAAGCCCAGGAACCTGATGAAGACGCGGCCGCGTCTATCGATTCTCCCAATACGGAAGAAAATCCGGAAGTATAGAATTTTGCATTGATCAGTTCTTTTGTGTTAAACTTCTTTGTAGAGAGGAGGAGCCTTTATGAAAGCAATCCTGTTATGCGTATTTATCCTGGTTTCGGCGGCGCATCTTGCCGCGGCCTTTTTTGAAAGAGAAAAACCGCGAAAAATTACAAAACTCTTTCTCATGCCGCTGCTCTTGGCCTATGTTGTTTTCGCAAGAGGCAGCCTTTTTACGCCGGTACTTTTGGCTGCAACCTTCGCGCTTCTTGGGGATTTTTTTCTGCTTGAGCCCCAAAAGCCATTGTTCTTTTCATTAGGGCTGGGCAGTTTTCTCCTTGGACATCTTTGTTATATTTTCGCGTTTATTGTATTTACCGGAACTTTTCATGTTCCCATGTTGATCATCTCGTATATCGCCGCGCTGTTTCTTGGCTTTCTTATCATAAAAATGATAAGGCCAGCC
The DNA here is from genome assembly GCA_002293455.1 of Treponema sp. UBA937. GTDB lineage: Bacteria > Spirochaetota > Spirochaetia > Treponematales > Breznakiellaceae > UBA937. Next base: position 27,289 of record DBDH01000047.1, on the reverse strand, counting down.
AAAAACATGATTGTCCCTGTAATAGTCTACACGGCGGTCATTTTGAGCATGAGTGTCTTTGCGCTTCAACTCATGCGCTTCAATACAACGATATGGTCAGTCATCATTTTTATCGGAAGCCTCCTGTTCATGTGTTCCGATACGATTCTGGCTTTTTTTACGTTCCATACAATGCCGAAAAGAGGCAACTTTTATGTGATGATTTTTTATATTGCCGCGCAGGCTTTCATCATGATAGGATTGAGCCGGTTATAAAACTATAAAACGCGTTTTTTCCCGGAACTTTTCGCTTTAGCGGCGTTTTTCGGCGCGTAGATGCCGTCGTCAAATAGAATAGAGAACGCTTCATTGGCGTGTTCGGCAAAAACGACACTGATGCTGTCCTTAATTTCTTTGTCCAGTTCGTCCCAGCCGTCTTCGTTATCTTTGGGCAGAATAACCTGCTGCATACCGTTTCGGATGGCGGCAAGAACTTTTTCTTTTAATCCGCCGATAGGAAGAATCTTGCCGGTCAGGGTCAATTCTCCTGTCATGGCGATGCCCTGCCTGGGAGGAACATCACAGAGCGTGGAAAGCAGCGACGAAGCGAGCGTAATTCCCGCGGAAGGTCCGTCCTTGGGAATAGCCCCTTCCGGAACATGAACGTGAAAATCGCTTTTTCTCATATCTTCTACCGTAAAATTGTAAAGTCCGCTGACGCTGCGAAGATAAGAAAGGGCGATGCGGGCACTTTCCTTCATAACGTCGCCGAGATTTCCGGTCATGATAAGTTCCCCCTGACCGGAAGCAAACTTCGCGGTTTCCACGGGAAGAATTGTTCCGCCGGTTTCTGTCCAGGCAAGGCCATAGAGTACGCCGACGCGGGCTTCTTTGTAAACCACATCGGTCTTGTATTTTTTTCTGCCCAACAGTTTTTCCAGATCGGAAACTTTGATCGATTTCTTAAACGACGCGACGGGCTTTTCAGGATTTACGCCGTATTCTTTTTTCACCGCTTCCCGCGCGACACGCCTGATACAGCGGGCAATCTCCCGTTCCAGGCTGCGCACGCCCGATTCCATGGTCCAATGACGGATAATCGCCAAAAGAGCGTCATCCGTAAAAGTGATTTTCGCGGATGAGAGGCCGTTTTCCTCCAGCTCCTTGGGAACCAAAAACTGTTTCGCGATGGCAAGTTTTTCCATCTCCCCGTAACCGGGAATTTCGATGATTTCCATTCTGTCCAAAAGCGGATACGGAATCGTGTGCAAAGAGTTCGCGGTCGCGATAAACAAAACCCTCGATAAATCGAAAGGCACTTCCAAATAATGATCGGTGAACGTCGAATTCTGTTCGGGGTCAAGCACTTCAAGCAAAGCCGACGCGGGATCGCCCCGGAAATCCGTAGACAGTTTATCAATCTCATCAAGCAGAAACACAGGATTCATGGTTCCCGCTTTTTTCATCGATTGAATGATTTTCCCCGGCAGCGCGCCGACATAGGTTTTCCGGTGGCCGCGGATTTCCGCTTCATCCCGAACGCCGCCCAGCGATATCCTCACGAAGGTTCTTCCCAGAGCGCGCGCAACCGACTTTCCAAGGCTCGTTTTTCCCGTCCCCGGAGGCCCCACAAAGCAAAGAATCGGACCTTTAATTCCGGCGCTGCCCGTATCCGCTGCCTCGTTCGCGGCATTTGCGGTAAGCTGACGAACCGCGATAAATTCCAGAATCCGCTCCTTGGCTTTTTTCATATCAAAATGATCGCGGTCAAGAATCTTTTCGGCCTCGTCCAAATCTCCCCTGTCCTTGGTTTCCGCACTCCAGGGAATATCCTGCACCCATTCCAGGTAGGCTCTCAGCACTCCGGCTTCCGGGGAAAAAGCCTGTAGTTTTTTCAAGCGGTTTATTTCTTTTCGCGTTTTCGCAAGAATTTCTTCCGGCGGATTTTTCGATTCAATATTTCTTTCAATTTCGGAAAACTCGTCTTCAACGCCTTCTTTCCCCAGCTCCTTATTGATTTCCCGAAGCTGTTCATTGAGGATATATTCACGCTGATTCTTATCCATCTTGCTTTTGACTTTTCCGGAAATCTTTTTCTGAATGCCGAGAATCTCGTTTTCCATTTCCAACAGTTCAAAAATAGCCGCAAATCTTTTCTTCGTATCTTCGATTCCCAAAAGCGGAATTTTCTGTTCGGGCTTTACCGAAACCGCGTTGCAGACAAGATTTGCCAAACGTTCGGCAGTATCGGCATTTTCAACAGCGGCGATAGTATCGGTGCTGACCTTTTTGGAAAGCTCCGCATACACGGCAAACGATCTTTGTACATTCCGCATTAAAGCCGAAAGTTCAAAATCATCCGCGGCCGATGATGTATGTATGTTAAGGGGATTGATCTTCGCATACACACAGTCGTTCTTTTCGATAAACTGTGTTATCTTCGCGCGGTATTCACCTTGAAGAACAATCCGGTAAGTTCCGTCGGGAATTTTCAGCTGCTGAATAATTTTCGCAACACTGCCTTCAGCAAAATATTCTCCGGGTTCGTCTGATCCTTTTTTGCAGGCAACAAAGACATAGTAATCGCGCTTGATGGCTTCTTCCACGGCTTTTATCCCGTCTTTATGGGTGACAAAAATAGGCGCTATGGTATTCGGGAACAAAACAATTCCCCCTAAAGGCAGCAGAGGGAATTCTTCGCTTGGATTTTTAGCGCCTTTCAGAGCAGAAAGGAAATTCATGCAGATTTCTGCAGCTGGTGAATTTCCGGGGGTTCCGATTTTTCAACAACATCCTTCGTTATGACAACCTGTTTGCGGCCTTCAATTGACGGAATCTCAAACATAACGTCTGTCATAAGTTTTTCGACAATAGCCCGCAGTCCCCGGGCGCCGGTTTTTTGCTTGATTGCGGTATCCGCAATCGCGTCGATAGCATCTTCCGTAAATTCCAGAATAACGTCATCAATCGCAAGCGAAGCCTGGAACTGTTTCACAATAGCGTTTCTCGGCTCCGTAATAACCTTCCGTAGTTCTTCCTGCTTCAATTCCTCAAGTCCAACGGTGATAGGAAGCCTTCCGATAAACTCCGGAATCATCCCGAAATGGATAAGATCATCGGGATGAAGGGCATCCAACAGTTCTTTCGCGCTGCGGTCCTTGGAACTTTTTGCTTCGGACCCAAACCCGATAGGCGTTTTCACCATCCTTTGTTCTATCAATTTATCTAATCCGACAAAAGCACCGCCGCAAATAAAAAGGATTCCCGTAGTATCCATGTGGATCATTTCCTGATTCGGATGCTTGCGGCCTCCCTGCGGCGGTACGGAAGCAATGGTTCCTTCGATAATTTTAAGCAGAGCCTGCTGAACACCTTCGCCGGAAACATCCCTTGTGATAGAAACATTTTCGCCTTTCCGCGCAATCTTGTCGATTTCATCGATATAAACGATGCCTCTTTCCGCGGCGGCAATATTTCCGCCCGCGCTTTGTATCAGCTTGAGGAGGATGTTTTCCACGTCTTCGCCCACGTAACCGGCTTCGGTTAAAGTGGTCGCATCGACTATCGCGAAAGGAACTTTCAGCTTTTTGGCTAAGGTCTTTGCAAGAAGCGTTTTTCCGGTGCCGGTTGGTCCTATCATCAAAACATTGGATTTTTCAATTTCCACATCGTCCGGCCCGGAAGCGGGATTCGCGATGCGCTTATAATGATTGTACACCGCTACGGATAAAATTTTCTTCGCGTCATCCTGGCCGACAACAAACAGATCGAGGTATTCTTTGATTTCTTTAGGAGTAGGAATATCACCGGTAAATTGAGTAGAAAAATCCTGATTTTCGTCCTCGATAATCTTCCGGCAAACATCGACACATTCATCGCAAATAAACACATGATTCGGCCCCGCAACAAGCCTTTTTGCCATATCCGCGCTTTTACCGCAAAAGGAACAAATCCTCTCGCCCATCCCCGATCCATTACGAAGTCTTGCCATGTTTTTCCCTCACAAAGACCTGATCGGCCACGCCGTATTCTACCGCTTCCTGGGCGGACATAAAAAAGTCACGTTCCATATCGGAAGCAATTTGTTCCTGACTTTTTCCCGTATGCTTTGAAAAATATTCTATCGTAAGTTTTTTCAGTCTGACAATTTCTTTTGCCTGGATAGAAATATCCCTTGCCTGTCCCTGCGCTCCGCCCCAAGGCTGATGAATCATCACCCGCGAAGACGGAAGAACCGAACGTTTTCCGGGACTTCCCGCCGTCATCAAAAGCGCCGCCATACTGGCAGCCTGCCCAATACAAATCGTGTGCACATCACTCCGCACATATTGCATGGTATCGTAAACGGCCAGTCCGGCGGTAACGGAGCCTCCCGGCGAATTGATGTAAAAATTAATATCTTTTTCGCTGTCCTGACCGTCCAAAAACAGAAATTGGGCCACAATCAAATCGGCCGATATATCATTGATTTCGCCGTCCAGAAAAACGATTCTGTCCATCAACAAACGGGAATAAATATCGTATTCGCGCTCCCCCATGCCGGTCCTTTCGATAACCCGGGGCGGATAATAACTCATAAATTCCTTCATCCTTTGAGACTCCTGCAAATTTGAATGTACGCAATTGTCCCTTATAATTTAACCATTTTGTTGGATTACATCCAAATAATTCTTCTTTTCGCCCTTTTTGATGTTACTTTCGGCAATCAGCATGTCGAAGAGCTTTCTTTCCTTAATGTCTTCCTTAAGGTATTCTTTCATATTATCATTATCGTAATATTTTTTAACTTCCTCGATAGGAGTTCCCGAACCATCGGCCATTGTCTGCATTTCTTTTTCGACTTCTTCATCGGAGGCTTCCAGTTTAAGATTTTCCATCAGCGTTTCCACGATAAGGCGGCTTTTCAGGGCTTTCTCCGCGTCGGGACGCCATTCGCTCTGAATCTCTTCCAGTCCCTTTCCTCCGGCCCCGAAGATTTTCATCAATTGTTCTTCGGGAACATTGAATCTTCTGGAAAGATTCCGCATCCGGGCTTCAAGTTCCATGCGGACCATCGATTCAGGAAGGACGATGGGCGTTTTCTCCATGATTTTTTCCAGAATCGCGTTAGTTTGCACATTACGAATCTGATTTTCAAGATTTTTCGAGAGCCGGTCCTCTATATCTTTCTTTAAATCGTCCAGCGTCTTGAATTTTTCGTTTACATCCTGAGCAAGATCATCATCCAGATCGGGGAGCTTCTTTTCTTTGAGGGCGGTAAGACTGACCCTGAGTTTTTTCGTTTTTCCCGCCAACACAGGATCGTCAAAATCATCGGGGTATTGTTTTGTCACATCCTTGCTTTCGCCTTTTTTCATCCCGATAATTTCATCATCCAGCTTGTAGAGATTCTCGCCGGTCCCAAGGGTAAACACAAAGTCCTGGCGTTCCGTACCGGAAACAACCGCTCCTTCATCGTCCAATTCACAATAATTGATGGTAACAACATTATTCTTTTCGGCGGCGGCGCCTTCATCCTTATCCAAAATAAGGGAATTCCGGTCGCGGATTTCTTCGAGTTCGCGGTCAATATCGGCTTTTTCGATAGATACCTGCGGGATTTCAATCTCGATACCTTTCCACTCGCCAACCGCAACTTCCGGAAGAACGTCATACGTTACAGAAAAGGTGAAATCATTATCAAGATCGATTTTTGGATCTTCTTCATCCATCTGGGGACTTGCGTAAGGCAGGGGTTTGTTTTCCCTGGCAAAAGATTCATCTTCAAATAATTCCTGAATTGCATGGTCAACAACCTTTGCCATGGTTTCTTCTTTGAGAGCATCCCCGAATTTCCGTTCCATTACTTCTACGGGAACCTTCCCTTTTCTGAATCCGGGAACTTGAATACTTTTACTGTATTTGCCGATCAAACCGTTATATTCGGAACGGACATCATCCTTCCCGACAGTGACGGTTAATTTTACGGCTGAATTTTCAAGTTTGACAACTTCTTTGGATTGGACCACAATTTTCCTCTTTGTTATGGATGTAAAACCGAAGTTTTGCAATTTCCTCCGATTATTCTTAATATACCATAAATTCGGCGTAAAGCCTAGATATTGAAAGAATAATATATTGTTTTATCCGCAAATAGTACTGAGTAGTACTCATTAGTACTACTCAGTACTATTTTTTTTTCAATTTTCCTGCCCTACGAGGAGGATTTTATGAAAAGCAAACGGTTACACAGAGGTGACAGAAACATCCCAGCTTAATTTTTAGATTATTTTAACAAATTGTCTAAAATGTGACCAAAACACTTGGCATCCCGCCGTATATTCCTTATACTGTGTGAAAAAGTCAGCAGGATTTGGTATGGGAATTAGTGAACGACGGGAACGGGAAAAAAACGCGCGCCGCAGGGCCATCCTTGAACGCGCGAAAGAATTGATCCTTCAAAAAGGGGTGGAACGGCTCACCATGGAGGACGTTGCTCAGCGAGCGGAGCTTTCAAAGGCTACAATATATCTTTACTTTTCGGGCAAAGAAGTTTTGCTCAACGAAATATGCGAAGAATCCGCGAGGACTTTTCTGGAACATTTTAAGTCCATTGCGGAAAACGGCTTAACCGGTATTAATGCCCTGAAATGCTTTTGGCGCGGTTACGTAAAACTATTTGGTCATTCTAACGAAATGCTCATCATTTTTGAAGTGCGTAGTTTTTTGAACCCCGGTCAGCCTTTTGTTCTTTTGGAAAGCGAAAGCAATACAGAACAAGTAAGCGCCATTCTTGACACACTGAAAGCAATTATCGACCAGTGCAAAGACGAAGGAATTTTTGACCCCGGCCTGGATTCCGCCATGGCAACCCGGCTCGTGCTTTCAATGTTTTCCAATTCCATGTACATTGCCAGCCGTATACCTGCCGAGTCCCGAAAATTTTCCTCTATTCTTGAAGAAATAACAAATACATTCCGCATTGTTCTGCAAGGGTTCGCCAAGGAAGGCATAGATCGTTCACTCTTTGATATTGGAAACGCGTAAACATGCGGCCTCTCCCTATAGACGCAGGGAAAAAATATGATACAATAAACCTATGAATCGATGCATGAACACAAAATGGGTGTTATTTTTCATTTTGTTCGCGGGTTTTATTTTGCCGGCGGTTTCGGCGCAGGCGGTGGAAAATAGTTCCGAAGGCGGCGCGTGGATTATTCCGATTAAGGGTGATATTGAACCGTCACTTTCGGTGTTTGTCCGGCGGGAGATCAATAAGGCGGTTTCGCACGGGGCTGATTTTATCATTTTTGAAATTGATACATTCGGCGGGCGGGTGGATTCTGCGTTGCAAATTACATCAATGATTATGTCAATTACGGAAGCCCGGACCGTTGCGTGGGTCGCCAACAGCGATGAATCGATGGGGGTAAGCTGGTCCGCCGGAGCGTTGATTGCGTTATCCTGTGAAGATATTTATATGGCGAGCGGCACCTCCATGGGCGCGGCGGCTCCGGTGCAGGTGAGTCCCGGCGGGACTGTTCCCACAGATGAGAAAACCGTATCCGCGGTACGTACCCAAATGGCGGCGATTGCGGAAAAAAACGGACACCCTGAGGGAATCGCGCTTGCTATGGTTGACCAGGATGTTGAACTTTGGGAAATTACGATTAACAACGGAACCCGGGCGGTGACCTTGACGGACATGGAACGCCTTGAAAAAGAAGCCGATTCTGTTGTGGAACGCGTAAAGATTATTTCTCCTTCGGGGAAACTCCTGTCGCTTACCGCGGGTGAAGCGTACCGCTACGGTCTTTCCAAAGGCGTTATTAATAACAGGAATACGCTGATCGAACAGATTGGCGCGTCTGCCGTATTGGAAGAAAGTTCCCTGAGTTTTGCGGACGCGCTCGTTTCCTTTTTAACATCCGGAGCGGTGCAGACGATTTTAATCATCATCGGCATCATCATGATTTTCCTCGAAATTAATACTCCCGGGTTCGGTATTCCCGGAGTCGCGGCGATTATCGCTTTCGCTGTTGTGTTCGGAAGCAACGCGATGCTCGGAAATGTCGGCTCCTTTGAGATGGTTCTGTTTCTCATCGGGATTGTTCTTTTGGCTGTCGAGATATTTATCCTGCCGGGATTCGGCGTTGCCGGGATTTCCGGTCTTATTCTGATAGGCGTTTCGCTTTTGTTTTCCATGCAGAGTTTTATCATCCCGAATTATGAATGGGAATGGGCAATCATGGGGAGGAACGCGCTTGTTGTTTCGGTTGGGATGATTTTGGCAATCGCGGGAATCGCGCTTATCGCTTTGCTCGGTCCTAAAATCAGGATTTTCGATCCCTTGACTTTGAAGACGGCGATTACCGGAACCGCGGGCGGTCCCGATCCCGATACCGCCGGGACTGCTGTTCCTCCTGTTGAAATTGAAGATGATAATAATTTCCAGCTGCTGCTTGGAAAGTCCGGGACCGCTGAAACAACGCTTCGGCCGTCGGGAAAAGCCCTTATCGAAGGAAATATTTACAGCGTGGAATCGGACGGCGAGTTTATCGAACAGGGAAAGCCGGTTACGGTTATCCGCGTCCGCGGGAATAGGATTCTTGTGCGGTCATAGACTGCGGTAAAATATATTGAGGAGTGTATATGAATATGAACATTATTCTGCTTATCATTGTGGGTTTTGTTGCCCTGGGTTTTATTTTCTTGTTTTTCAGGTTTTTCGGTTTGTGGTTCCGGGCGCTTCTTTCAGGCGCTTATGTCGGCATGGGCAAATTGATTGGGATGTGGCTTCGTCATGTAAATGCCGGAATCATTGTTGATTCCAGAATCATGCTTACCAAGGCCGGGATCGATGTTAATTCCGATATGCTTGAAACGCACTTTCTTGCCCGCGGCGATGTAATGAAAGTCGCGCGCGCTTTGGTTGCCGCAAACAAGGCGAATATTCCGCTGCCTTTCCAAAGAGCCGCCGCCATTGATCTTGCCGGCCGCGATGTGCTGGACGCGGTAAGAACCAGCGTTAACCCCAAAGTCATCGACTGCCCCGATCCTTCCAAGGGGAAACTTACTATCGATGCTGTTGCAAAGGACGGTATTCAGTTACAGGTCAAGGCGAGAGTTACTGTCCGCGCAAACATTGAACGACTGGTCGGCGGCGCGATGGAGGAAACCATTATCGCCAGGGTCGGCGAAGGCATCGTTACAACCATCGGCTCGTCCGAATCGTATAAATCGGTTATGGAAAATCCCGATCAAATTTCCAAGCGCGTGTTGGAAAAAGGTCTTGACGCGGGAACCGCGTTTGAAATCCTTTCTATTGATATTGCGGACATCGATGTAGGCGCCAACGTAGGCGCGAAACTCCAGGCTGATCAGGCAGAAGCCGACAAACGCCGTTTCCAGGCCGAAGCGGAAAAACGCCGCGCCGCCGCTCAAGCGCAGGAACAGGAAATGCTTGCGCTCGTTCAGGAAAACCGCGCGAAAGTTGTGCTTGCCGAATCGGAAATTCCGCTCGCGATTGCCGAAGCCTTCAGGAAAGGCAACCTGGGCATCATGGACTATTACCGTCTCAAAAACATGCAGGCCGATACGGACATGAGAAATTCCATCGGCGCGGGTGATAAAAAATAATGGATGATATTTTCGATCTGCTGCTGCGTTACTGGTGGCTTGTAGGGATTATCATTCTTCGGGTTGTTGTTTCTAATGTAGGAAAGAAAAAGAAGCAGTCTGAATCATCTTCATCCGGACGGACTGAGCGGAAGTCCCAGCTGCAGGAATACCTCGAAAAGATGCGGGCCGAGTTAGATGCTCCCGCCGAGAACCCTTCCCAGTCCTTACCCGCGGAAGTTCCGTTTTATAATGATGCGGATGATGCCGCATACCTCGGTCATGCTTCGGATCAGCAAGAACGGCAGGCAAAACTGATGCAAAAATTGCGTGAAAAGCAGAAAGCAAAAGCCCTTGCGGATAGCCGGTCTTCTTTGATACCTGAAACATATCAGCCGACAGATGCGGCAGAAGCGCTTTTGCCGGCCGCCGGTACCCGTGTTGAGAAAAAATCATTCCCTGAAAATCTCGCGTACCTTCCTCCGCTTCAACAAGCCTTTATTTTTTCTGAGATTTTTGGATCACCAAAAGGATTAGATTAACGAGCTCTTTCCCCGCGGTTTTTCGCGGGGAAAGAGTTTATCCCGCGTTATCCGCACAGAATTGCCAGTCAAATACTCAACCCCAGTAAAAACTCCTGAAATCATGCTACCTGTAAATTTTACAGGTAGACAAATCAAATTTTCGTAGTATCATTCTTATTGTTGTACAGTACAAATTTAAAAACTCAAGGGATGAAAGTTCTATGCCTAGGAGTGGGACTTTCATCCCTGCACAGATTTTTCACAAAAGGGAGGCTCTTGCAAAACTAACCCGAACCGTAGGTTCGCGGTTTTTGCAAGAAGCTCAAGGTGCAACAAATTTATGGCACTACGCAACATCTGTCTGTTTCTGTAAAACTATTCCGGGAGTAAGATTGTAACATGAACAAATAGATTGATACACAGGGCAATAACCTCTGATGATGAGGTTCAATTTTTTATGCGGAAAATCGCGGAAGGAGATTTTTATGAGTGATCAAGAGGTAATCTTGACTAAAGAAGAAAAGATTCAAGCAGTATTAGAGAAAATACGTGTTGAATTGCTCGATATTTTAATTTGGAGCGGCATTGGATGGACGCTGATTTTCTTTGCTTTGACTGCTCCACATTTTCAATCAGGATGGTGGACGGCACTTTTCGGCATCGGCGGAGTTTTTATCTTTACGAAATCCATCAGAGAGGGAAATTTAAAAGGATTTTTTTTCTGGCAGGATTACGAGATTGTTACAACCTATAGCGACGGCAGTAAATCATCAGATGCGGGAATGACCTCGCTTGTCAGTAATATTATTTATTGGGCTTTTGCTCTGACATTAGGCGTCATTTTGGTTCCTGTTAAACTCACGTTCCTTATCATAAAATACACGATATATTTTTTGATGGCCAAAGAAAAACCGGCATTTCTTCAAAGCGGATTTTTCATTGTGATAATCGGTATTGCCGTTATTTTTCTCGGTATAATAATTCCTGGCAGTATTAATAATTTTAGGAGCGGAGCACCAGAAAGAAAACTCAACAGAGAAGCTGAAATAGTTAAGATGGATGTTATGGCGGATAATGGTATTCCGCTGGAAATAACTGAAATTCGCTACAGAAGCGATGCGACTATTATTTTCATAACGGAAACTGAAAAAGATGCTATAACAATGGATGCTATAGAAGACGCACAAATCTTCAATCGCGGATTTTACAATGGCGGCGGGTTCCATTTTCAGATAACAGCTCCGTCTGGAACTTATTCACTCCTTCCTGGCAGCGGCAGTGTTAGTTCGGTACGAAACAGAAAAGATGAATGGATTGGAGTTCGAATTGAATTCCCCCCGGAAATGAAAGATACTTCTTTTACATTGACTGAATTACGAAGAGTAGATATATCGGAAGCACCGGAAGATGTTGCAGCGGAAGTAACCGCGAACGCAGCGGAAAGAGGGATAGATGTATCACAAATTCCTGTATATCTTCCTACCGCCGACTCTATAAGGTTTACCAATGTTACGGTGAAGAAATAGATTTTTCATTTAATAGGCGCCTCGTTTCGGGGCGCTTATCTATATCGAGCTGTCTGCAAAGCGGATAGCAAATAGCGGGAAAACCGCAAAAGGAGATGTATATGGCTATTGAACAGTTGGATGCCTATACAGCCCCTTCTCGCAAAGATGTTTTGAGTAATCCCAGTTATAGGTATGATGGAAAAGCTGATATTGTATTTCTTCATCTGGGCATGAAAAAAGAGTCTTTTATCAAGTCAATGTTTTTTTCCCAATACGACTTCAATCTGCGCCAAAATTTCGGTGATAATATAAAAGTCATAGGAAAAGCATTGTTCAAAAAGAACAAAGAAGAAGGAGTTCCCGAAGCGTATGGGGCGATTATTGACTCTCAAGCGATTCCTCAAGATATTGACAAAAATGACGCGTAGTGGGAAAACGCAAAGCTCTGGAAAAATCCATCATCCCAAAATGTCGCTATTCACGTTGCAGCACGGAATATCATTGCAGAATTGGTAAGTGCCGCAATAGACTCAAGTAAAAAATAAGGATTGATTTATAAAGAAATTTGTTGTTTTGGCAGCGGCAGTGCTTGGCATTTTTGTACTTGCCGGCTGTTTTTCCCCTCCTCCGGCTTCGGCAGTGGTGGGCGGTGTTCCCGGGACCGACCTTGACGCGGCAATTAGAGATGCCGCCGCACAAATGATAGACAGCATAAACACTGACAGCCGATGCATAACATTATGTATCGGCTGAGTGGGATTAAAATCATCTCCTCGGACAGGCTCTGTGTCTGTAGTTACATCTTCTCAACCGGAATTCTCAAAACCGTTTTTAGTTTTTCAGGAGCGGTTCTGAGAGGGTTCTTGATGTACAACTCATGATGCTTCCGTACATTTCCGGTCATCTCTTTTAGATTATTTTCAGAAATGAAGTTACGCATTCTTTCTACCGTTGCAGGTTCGTCTTTATACGGGCCTGTGTGCATGACTTGTACGCACAATCCTTCCGAAAAAGTTTCCAGCCGAACCTTGGAATAATCCAGCTCAGGATTTTGCTTTTTAGCGTTTTCGACTGCCCATTGAAAAACATCCTGTGTAACAAAATCAAACTGGCGAATCATCGATGTCCAAAGCCAGGAATCTCTGTCCGCTAGATTATAGGAGCCGTCTTTCGCCCACCAAAGTCCTTCAAGCGGAGGAACCGTATATTCAACATATCCCGGCAGATGTTTCCCTTTCATCTTGATCGTATAGGTAAGACTGTAAAGCAGCGGAACCGCCTGCTGGTATTCTTCACCCAATGGGTCGCCCTTTCCATCAACCATGATGAACCGCATCGCGGGTACGTCAATCAACGATGGGTTTTCCTTTGGCAGATACAAATCCTTGAAGTCTTTTTTATAATCGATTTTTCCAGAACTCGTCTGTGTCATTTATGCCTCCTTGAAACAGAGTTCGGTCTCTGTTTGTTACGTATTTGTTTCAATCAACTTTACCCTCATGATAGTTTTGAGGTTTTCAACTTTTGTTTTTCGGGAATCATTCAAATATACATCATGCGTAAAGGGTTCTGTTTCATAACCATGTTCTTTAGCAAAATCAAACATCTTGTGCATGGTATTGTTCATGGTATTGTAATCTCCCGCATGAAAACATTGTACGCACGTTCCATATTGTTTTGTTTCAAACGTTACTTTGGAATAATCAATGTCCTTTTTTGTATTTTTTGCCAGCATCATTCCATCGTTATACATTTCATCCGTAACAAAGTCCGGCTGCATGATCATCATCAGCCAAGTGAATGTTGTCTTTCCGGTACTCTTATCCAAAAACCAATCGATTTCCATTGGGCTTACTTTATAATCGATATTCAAATCTTTCCGTACGATTTTAAATTTGATGATATACGATAATGAAAACAATGCTTCGCAAGCCATTTGAAAATCGCCGCCGGATGGATGCCCTTCCCCTTTGTATGTAATATAATTCATTGGAGGTACATCAACAAAAAACGCTTCCTTCTTTTTGCTTTTATACAGTATGCTTATATTATCATCGAAAGATTTTTCGGAAATCGTTTGTGTCATCTTCAAACTTCCTCAATTGGAATGATGATTTCCGTAATATATGTTGATTCATTTCCGCGGAAGATCATGCCGGGACCTTTTATATACTTTTGCATGGACGGCGTTTTCATCTCAAGGTGATTGTTCCGCGCATAATCGGTCAGCGTTTTGTACGCAAGATTAAAGGAACTGTAGCTCCCTTCGTGTATCGTGCAAAGAGCTTTTACAGCGGGAAGTTTTTTTACCGTAATGCCCTGGGCGCGAATCTCTTTTTTAATCGGAACGCATATTTCAAGATCGGCTTCATCTTCTTTGTAATCATCATCGTACATTAAACAAATGGGCGCACCGGCGGCATTTCCCTTTACCGCCTTGTAAAGGTTTCCCATATATTTGCCCATATCCTGATACTTTCCTTTGTACCGGATTGAAGCAACCGTCATGGCGGGAATTTCTTTGATCTCTGTAACATAATTCATTTCTGTTTTCTCTCCTTGCGGCAGGTTTATATGGAAGGAAATCTTTTTGATGAGCGCTCGATTTTTCCGGATGTCTTCTTCAATCTGGAATTTCTTTTCTTCAAGATAATATGACAAATCGTTGTCATGTTCACAATGAGAAAGGACTTCTTTTATTTCGGCAATCGAAAAGTGTAATTCCCGAAGCAGAACAATCCGTATTGCCTTTGCAAAATCTTCCTCTGTGTAATACCGGTACCCATTGTACGCGTCACGATGCGAAGGAAGCAGAATCCCTTCTTCATCATAATACCTTAAGGTTTTAACGGTCAGATTGGTAATTCTGGAAAACTCGCTTATCTTATACAATCTCAGCCTCCGGTTTTAGTATAAAGGTTCCACCGCGCGGGAGAGTCAAGTGAAATCTGATTTGAACAACAATATTTTTTGCCTTGACAAAACATAATTATAGCCGTAAATTTAGAATACAGCCAGTTTTCGAGGCGGCTTTGTAGCCTGGAGAGCCACACATCGAGGCGGCTTTGTAGCCTCGGTGGCCTGCGGGAAGGTCTTAAAACACCTTCCCGATTTTTTTACTTTTTTTTAAGATCCTTAATTTTCAAGAAAAAGGTTTGTTCTGTTCCAAGAGTGAAAACAATATCCCCTTGATATCCGCCTTTATAATTTTCATTGTTAATGACACCAAATAATTTTCGTACAACATCCTGCCGAGTGATATTTGAATTTTCTATACGCAAATAGACATTTCTTCCCTGTATTCGCGATTCTCTAAATCTTTCCTCTAACTTTTTTATCGACCCGGCAACAACTTTAAATTCAAACAATTCGCCATTAACAATTGCATCAGGGCCCGGCATTTCTCCACTGCCGTCCGGTCTTTTGATTTTGGGAATAAGATACACACAAGCTCCCTTATTTTTGAGAATTCTTGCTGATAACAATTCTTTTATTAAATCCTTTTCCTGAGATTTATTAATGGGAAGTCTTGACCGGGCAATTTTTATTTCCTCCAGCCCTTCCGGAAGTTTTTCATATTTCAGGTTTAAAGTATTTGCACAATACCATATTTCAAATGGAAAGATTTTTTTGGCAAGAGCTTGCGTCTTTTGTTTGTTCTGATGGAAATACAGCTGTTCATCATTGTTCATGCTTACAATTATAACGCGTTACTTTGAAAAAATCAAGAGAAAAACATAGGCTCACCTGTCAATCAATTTCTTTAACAATCTGTCATTATGCCGCCAATCTTTGACGGTTTTTACGCGCAAATCGAGTTCTACTTTCCAATCAAAAATGGCATCCAAATCTTTTTGCGCCGCTTGACGAATCGCTTTGATCATCTTCCCGTCTTTTCCGACGACCATGCCTTTCTGCGATTCCCGTTCCACCGCAATAAAGGCGCGCACCCAAAGACGCGTTCCGTTATCTTTCAGTTCCATGTCCGCTACATCAATATACAAGGAATGGGGAAGTTCTTCTCTTAACCGGTTGATAGCTTTTTCGCGGATAATTTCTTCCACGCGGAATTGGACATCTTGATCGGTATAATAATCTTCGGGATACAAAGGATCACCTTGAGGAGCCATTTTGAAAAGCATGTCGATCAACTCTTGGGTTCCCTGGTTTTCCCTGGCGGAAATTACAAGGTACCGGTCTTCGGGAATTGCGGGCAGCGTTTTCTGGAGAAAAGATTTGATGCTTGAAACATCCGCGCCGGGAAGATCGGTCTTATTAATCGCGGCAACTGTCCGGTCGGCAAAAGGTTCTATGGTTTTTGCGATAGCTTCCTCTTCCGGCCCCGGAGAACGTGACGCATCCAGTACATACAAAATGAGTTCCGATTCACCCATTGCGCGGTCGGAAGCATCCATCAGTTTTTTGTTCATCTTTTTTTCTGAATTGTGGCGTCCCGGAGTGTCAACAAACACAAGCTGACCTTCGGGACGGTTGATGATTCCGCGGATAGTATTCCGCGTCGTCTGCGGCACAGGACTTACGATAGCGACTTTTTCACCGCAAAGAAGATTGAGCAAGGTCGATTTCCCCACGGAAGGCCTGCCGATTATCGCAACAAAGGCTGATCGTCTGCCCCCTGCTTGCGGCGGAGTTGTTGATTTTTTCTTTTCATCTGTCATAAAACGAGTATATCAAGATTATCATTATTAATCCTGCCCGTCGATGACCGTACAGCCGCAATTATAAAACCCAATCTTCTATAGGCAATTGAGGAACCCGTTTAAACTCTTTTACATTATGAGTTATCAGAATTCCATGGCGGGATAAAACAGACGAAGCGATTAAAAGATCATTACCGCCGATTATCGTTCCTTTACTTTCAAGCTCCATTCTTATTTTTGCATAATAATACGCGGCATCGTCATCAAAAGCGATTATTTCAAACACATCAAGAAATCTTTCATATTTCTGTTTTATTACTTTTTTTCTTTTACTCTTTTCCAGTCCGAATAATAATTCAGCCTTAACTATTGCCGGAATCTTAAGGCAGCGCTGATTAAGTCTCGATGACATTACTCATCGCTGCCCAAGTCATTTTTCGTAATTCTTATAATACAACGAATTACTGCAAAATGACAGTTTCATAAAGTAAACACTGATTTATGCTCGATGCATAAATCAGTGTTACCTTAATATCTTTGGGGGACACTTTTTTAAAATGACTCCCTATTGCTTCATAACTTCCATTCAAATAGTAAATACAGATATTTGAGGCAATTGCAAAACTCCAGTTTTTGCAATTGCAACCGCTTAAAAATGCGTATTTTGCCGAACTTTAGTTCGCGCCTTCAGGCGAGAAATCGCATGAGCCTCAGCAAAACTAACCGAGTTTTGCAAGAGGCTCATTTGTATCAAGAAAATACATCAGATTTTTTCCCTCTTTACATCAGCAGAAAAATCTATCTGCCGGGGACGAACCATCGTATCATCTTTGGCAGAACCAAAAAGATCAAAAAATCCTTCCGGATACTCATTTTTAAGATATTTCTTTATAATTTCTCTAACCCATTTTGATATGGATATATTATCTTCTTCCGCGTTTTTTTCTATTTTTTCAAGTATTTCCTGATTAACATATAGCGATATTTGCGGCATACCATTCCTCCGTATCTGATATATATAAAGTATTATTGAAAGTATACTTTTTTAACAGAGTCCCTGGCTGTTTTAGCACTGCCGTTTTTCACAACACAAATCCTCTTTCTCAACCTATTGAAATTCATCGCGGTTATTACTATATTATAACAATTGACGGTGTCTATTATCTTTTCTTTCGTTATCCAGCGTAATAATAGAATGGTCTCACCTTTACGTTGGTCAGAGAAATAGGTACGGAATTGCTTTTTATGGTCACTTTTAATACATCGGAAAGTGAAGCCATTATATTTTTTAGATAAGAGGAATAAAACAAGATGAGCTTTGATATTAAGAATATGCGCAATATCGGAATCAGCGCGCATATCGACTCGGGCAAGACAACCCTTTCTGAACGTATGTTGTTTTATTGTAACAAAATACACGCGATCCATGAAGTCCGAGGAAAGGACGGCGTGGGTGCGGTAATGGATAACATGGAACTGGAACGTGAACGCGGCATTACTATTCAGTCCGCGGCAACCCAGGTTAATTGGAAGCATTTAACGATCAATCTTATTGATACACCCGGCCACGTTGATTTTACCGTAGAAGTTGAGCGCTCCCTTCGTGTTTTGGACGGTGCTGTTCTCGTGCTTTGTTCTGTCGGCGGCGTGCAGTCACAGTCAATCACCGTTGACCGCCAGTTAAAGCGCTATCATGTTCCGCGAATCGCTTTTATCAATAAATGCGACCGAACCGGGGCAAATCCTTTCAAGGTACGGATGCAGCTTCGGGAAAAATTGGATTTGAACGCCGTTCTTATTCAGATTCCTATCGGATTAGAAGATAAACTTGAGGGCATGGTCGATCTTATCACCATGAAAGCCGTATATTTTGACGGCGATCAGGGAACTCAGCTCCGTTATGCGGAAATCCCCGCCCATTTAAAGGCTGATGCCGATAAATACCGTGACGAACTGCTGGACGCGGTTTCCATGTTCTCCGATGAACTTGCGGAACTCTATCTTGGCGGAGAGGAAATCCCTGAGGATCTCATTCATGCCGCAATCAGGAAAGGAACGCTTTCCGAACAGCTTGTTCCGGTTATGATGGGTTCGGCGTATAAAAACAAGGGAATTCAGCTTCTTTTAGACGGCGTTATGCATTATCTTCCCGATCCGTCCGAAGTACACAATTACGCGCTTGATTTGGATAAAAACGAAGAAAAGGTAGAGCTCTTCCCCGATGAAAGGAAAGCTTCGGTTGCGCTCGGCTTTAAACTTGAGGACGGCCAGTACGGCCAGCTTACCTATGTCAGGGTATATCAAGGCGCGTTAAAAAAAGGCGAAGAATTGTACAACACCCGCTCGCGGAAAAAGTTCAAAGTCGGACGCCTAGTCCGTATGCACTCAAACACAATGGAAGATATTAACGAGGCGTTGCCCGGCGATATTGTGGCTCTTTTCGGTATCGAATGCGCGTCAGGCGATACATTCTGCGGCGGCGGCGTAAATTATGCCATGACATCCATGTATGTGCCGGAACCGGTAATCAGTTTGGCCATCAATCCTAAAGACAAAAAATCCGCGGACCAGATGGCTAAGGCTCTTAACCGTTTTACGAAAGAAGATCCGACATTCCAGACCTATGTTGATCCTGAATCGAATCAGACCATCATCAAAGGGATGGGGGAACTTCACCTTGAAGTTTATATCGAAAGAATGCGCCGCGAATACAAGTGCGAAGTCGATACCGGTATGCCGCAGGTTGCGTACCGCGAGGCGATTACTCAGCGCGCGGAATTCAACTATACCCACAAAAAGCAAACCGGCGGTTCCGGTCAGTACGGACGCGTTGCCGGTTTTGTTGAAGCCATCGATACTGAATATGAATTTGTAAATAACATCAAGGGAGGCGTTATTCCCAATGAATTTATTCCTTCCTGCGATAAAGGGTTTAAAGAAGCAAAGAAACGCGGAAGCCTCATTGGATTCCCCATCGTTAACATTCGTTGTACCATCAATGATGGTCAGTATCATCCTGTTGACTCGTCGGACATTGCGTTCCAGATGGCAGCTATCGGCGCCTTCCGCGAGGCTTATGACAAAGCAAAGCCCTGCATCCTTGAGCCGATCATGAAGGTTTCCGTTGAAGGACCGTCGGAATTCCAGGGAAACATTTTTGCTTCCGTAAACCAGCGGCGCGGCGTTATCATTTCTTCCACGGAAGACGGAAACTTCTCCAGGGTTGAAGCGGAAGTTCCGTTGAGTGAAATGTTCGGTTATTCTACGGTTCTCCGTTCTCTTACGCAAGGCAAGGCGGAATTTACCATGGAATTTGAAAAATACGGTAAAGTGCCTTCGAGCATTTCCGAGGCCTTAATTAAGGACTATAAGGAAAAACGGGCAAAGGAACAGGGAAAATAATCCCGCCGGGCAGATTTCCGGGCTGTCAAGCCGGGACTGCCCTGTACTGTTTTTATCGGACTTTCTTTGAAGGTTGGCTTTGGAAAAGTTTTTGTTTACAAGTGCTGTTTTCATGTTATAATTAATGTGCGGCTCTCAGCCAAGATAAGAAAGCGCAATAAGGAGTTGTCATCACCGTTGCGCGGTGATGTTCGATTCACATCGCCGCTCACGCGGCGTAATGAGGAGTTGTCATCACCGTTGCGCGGTGATGTTCGATTCACATCGCCGCTCGCGCGGCGTAATGAGGAGTTGTCATGGTTAAAGAAGATCTTATTCAGCGGAGTCCGGTCCGTGTTTTTGAGAAATCCCTTAGGGGAGGCCTTGAATCGGGTGAAATCGGCGTTATAGCCTCTCAAAGCGGCATCGGAAAAACATCTGTATTAGTGCAGATTGCTCTGGATAAACTTTTTCAGAATAAAAGAGTTATTCACATTTCTTTTACTCAGGATGCCAATTATGTCATGGCATGGTACGAAGATATTTTTGATGAATTTATCAAGAAAAAGAATGTTGATAACGCGGCGGAGATGCGCTCCGACCTTGTGAAAAACCGGGTGTTAATGAATTTTAATCAGGATGGAATTTCTACCGAAATGATCCTCAAAAGCCTCAAGGCAATGATCGTTGACGGCGGTTTTAAAGCCGACGCGCTCATTATTGACGGCTATGATTTTGCAAAAACCAACGCCGATCAGCTTAAAACGGTGAAGGCTTTCGCCGGGGAACTCGGTCTTTCCGTCTGGTTTAGCTGCACCGTAAAAGGCGAGAGTCCGTTTTACGACAAACACGGCATCCCCTTGGTTGTGAAAGATTTCATGGACATTGTCGATGTTGTGATCGTCCTTGAACCCAAACAGGATCATATCGCGTTTACCGCCGCCAAAGACCGGGATATATACAATCCCGAAGCAATGGCGCTCAAGCTCGATCCGAAAACGCTGCTCATAGCGTAAATAAGCAGCATCATTGTTGATGAAAAGCCGGTCATTATGCCGGCTTTTTGTTTGCCGCTGGACGTAGTTGCAAAACTCCAAGCGGGAACGTTAATCGGTGATAACTTTTTGATTCCGCCATCTGCCGCGCGTCCAGCGGATGCCGTAAAGCGTTCCTCTAAGCATAAAATCCGCGCCCATGGCAAGCCACACTCCCAGCGGTCCGATATTGAAAACGAAGGTTAAAAGATACGCGGCGCTGACCCGTATTGTCCACATGGAAATTGTCGCGGCAAGCATCACATAGCGGGCGTCTCCGGCGGCGCGCAGCGCGTTGGGAAGGGCGAAGCTGAGACCCCAGCCGATGGCCATGGAAATACAATGCACCCTCAGGAACGAAATCGCCAAACCGCGCGCTTCTTCGCTCAGGTTGAATAAATGGGTTATCGGTTCGAGGAAAATATAAATCACCGCACTAAGGATAAACAGCGTAATATAAACAAGCTTCATTATTTTTGCGGTTTGTTTTCTCGCGGCCTCATAATCGCCCGCCCCGACACATTGACCGACTATGGTGATAAGCGCCAAGCCGTAAGCCATTCCCGGCATAAATGAAAATGAATTGATGACACTGGCGACGGCGTTGGCAGCAATGGCGGCCGTTCCAAAAACGGTAAAAATCCGCTGGGTAAGCAGCCTTCCTATCTGAAACATCGAACTTTCCAGACCGCTGGGAATTCCTACATTGAGAATATTTTTAATCATCGAATGGACGATCTGCGGTTTTTTGAACAAACCGGAAAGTGAAATAAATCCGCCGCCGCGGGTAAGCATAATCGTTGTAACGGCTGCGGCCGCAGCGCGGCTTACCAATGTGGAAATGGCCGCGCCCGTTACCCCTATTTTCAATACATAGATAAAAAAAGCATTTCCGCCGATGTTCAGAATATTTACCATAAGCGCTATGAACATGGTTACGCGGCTGTTGCCGACAGAGCGGAACAGAGCGGCATTAGCGTTGAACATGGCAAGAAAAGGATAAGAGAGTGATGTTATAAGAAAATAAATCGAGGCGGAATTCATAACATCTTGTTCAATCTTTCCGTAGATAAGGCTGATTATGGGCCGCCGCAGCAATACCGAGAACAGCGTCATCATAAGGGATATGGCGATGACGCTGTACAAAAGCTGCCGCGACGCAAGGCGCGACTTGACGTAATCCTTCCGGCCGATGTACTGGCTTACTACGACCGCGCCGCCGGTACAGAGTGCCGTAAACGCGATTATCAATAAATTATTAATATTATCGATGATGTTAACCGCCGAAACAGCGTGTTCGCCTACGGAACTTACCATAATGGTATCGGCGGCTCCCATCGTCACCGCAAGCATTTGTTCAATAATTAAGGGCCAAAGCAGACTAAACAGAGCGCGGTTGTTCCAACGCTCCGCGGTTAAAGATTCGGGATTCAATGTAAGGTTCCTTTTCATTACTGTATCCCTTTGTAGAGAGTGATTCAAGTATTCTCTTGACTTATATAAGCGTAAGCACTTATTATGCAAAACATGAAAACAAATTTATCCGGTTACTTGGAAAACGATACGCATTTTTTCCCCCTCAGAGTGTATTTCAGCGATACCGATGCGGGCGGTGTGGTTTACCACAGTCATTATCTTGATATGGCGGAACATGCCCGGACCGAATGGCTCCATCTTTTAAATATTGAGCACCGGAAATATTTAAAAGATCATGGGATGGTTTTTGTAGTGCGTTCTGCCAAAGTTGATTATCTCAGCCCTGCCTTTTTGGATGAAACGCTCATCGTCAAAAGCCGAATGAAAAAAGCGGGACGCTTCTCCTTAGAAATTTTTCAGGAAATTATTCGTGACGATCAAGTTTTGGCAGCCCTGGACATTAAACTTGGCTACATTTCTGTGCAAACAGGCCGCCCCTCCGTCATACCCGAAAAATGGCAGGATATTTTTGCATCGGTAATAGGGGCGAATATATGAGACGAAAAGACCGGGAGATGCCAAGAGATTTTGCCGAGTATGTAGCTGATACCTGCGATTATGCGGTACTGGCAACCGTGAACGCCGATGGGACACCTTATTGCATTCCCGTTTCTATAGCCAGAGACAATAATGTAATATATATCCATTGTGCCAAAGAAGGTCAGAAGCATGATAACATGAAACGGCAGCCGGAAGTTTGCATTAGCTGTACCGGAAATGTCCGGTGTATGACGAACGCGTTCAGTCTGGAATATGAATCTGCCGTAATAAAAGGAACTGCCGGGGAAGTTTCGCGGGATGAGGAAAAGATTCACGCTTTGCGCTTGATCAGTCAGCGTTATACTCCGGAATACATGCACGCGTTTGACGAAGAAGCCGCCCGAAGTCTTAAAGATGTCGGCATCTGGAAAGTCGAAATAAAAGAGATTACCGGCAAACGGAAAAAGCACGATAAAGACGGCAAAGAAATGAAATACGGCCGGATGGAATGAACTCCGAAAAATAATCCAGGAAGATTGATGCAGATACTTACTACACACAATCCCTTTCGAGCTCCGGTTTATTTTGTTGAACATTGCGATTCAACGCAGATTACCGCGAGAGACTTGATCCCAACAAAACCCCTTACCGGAACCGTCGTTACTGCCTTTTATCAGGACAAAGGGCGGGGCCGCGGAACAAAAAGGCTGTGGGCGGCCAAGCCGGGGGAAAACCTCCTCTTTACGATTATGTTTCATTACGAAAATGTAACCGCGATTCCCAAGGCATTCACTTTAAGAACCGGACTCGCCGCAGCCGAAGCAATTGCCGAATTCGTTCCGGCTTTAAGTTCACAAGTCACCGTAAAATGGCCCAATGATGTGATGATAGGTTCCCGAAAAGTCTGCGGAATTCTCGCGGAAAATGACGGGAAATATATTCTCACGGGAATCGGCATCAATGTAAATCAGCTGGAATTTCCCGAAGAAATCAGCAAAAAAGCGGTGAGTGTCCGGCAGGCTCTACAGGAACTGCAAGGCGGCATTCCTCCGGTTTTTGATACACGCGGTCTTTTGGAACAAATCCTTCCCTGCCTGCAAACATATCTATCATCTTCTATGGACGATCAATGGAACGCTCTTTTGCAAAAACGAATTTATAGACAAGGTGAAACCGTTTCATTCATCCCCGGTCAAGCCGGTTCCCATGAAAAGATTGAAGGCATCCTTGAGGGAATCGGACCGGAAGGGGAACTGCTCATAAAAACCGGAACAGAAATACAATCTTTTATAACGGGCGAATTAGAGCATCAATATCGTTAAAGCGATGTACGGTCTTCGGGTGTTTTTAGTTCGGGAAGCACGGTACAAATCATCGTGGTAAAACAGGACAGGCCGCCGACAACATTGGAAATAGGCTCGGCCAGGAACACGCCGGTTACTCCAAGTCCGCCGATCCGGGGTAATATCAATACCAGGGGAACCACAAGAACAACCTTTCTGAATAACGAGAAAAATGTCGCGTATTTGGCTTTTCCCAATCCAAGAAAGGTGTATTGACCGGCAAACTGTAAAGCCATCATAAAAAAGCCGAAAAAGTACATCCGCAGTGCCGGTATTCCCGCGGCGATCATATCAGTATCATGGGTAAAAATCCGGATGAATATTCCGGGAAATACAATAATAAGCAGCCAGGAAAAAACGGCATAGGCGATCCCGGCCAGAGTAATAAAGCGGATTGCCTGTTTAATCCGTCCAAAGGCTTTGCTCCCATAATTGAAACTTATCATCGGTATTGCAGCGGTACTTAATCCCTGAATGGGAACCGAGTATATTTCTCTTACCGAATTGATAACCGTCATAACCCCGACATATATATCGCCGCCGTAATTACGGAGCGATACGTTGCATACAATTTGAACCAGTGTGTTGGTCATCCCCATCACAAAACTGGAAAATCCCAAAGCGAGAATCTTTTTTAGCCGGTTCCACTGGACCGAGAGTTTTGTCAATCGAAGCCTTACCGCCACCTGGGGACCGGTCAGGAAGCGGAAAACCCAAAACGCGGAAACGGCCTGGGAAATAACTGTCGCAAGCGCCGCTCCCCGGATGCCCATGGAAAACACAAAGATAAAAATAGGATCAAGAACGATATTGATAATCGCGCCAAAGAGAACTGTCAACACGCCGATTCGCCCGAATCCCTGGCCGTTGATAAAGGGATTCATCCCCAATGAAATCATCACAAAAATACTGCCGATTAAGTAAATCAGAATATAATCCTGGGCAAAAGGAAAAGTATTGTCGCTTGCGCCCAAAAGATACAGCATCGGTTTATAAAAGATCAGTCCCGCCAATGTAATGACGATTCCGGAAATCATCAGCATAGTGAAACTTGTTCCCATAATGCGTTCAGCTTCATCAGTATGTTTTTCCCCCATTTGCATACCGAAAAGAGGAGCGCCGCCGTTTCCAAAAAGCAGCGGAAAAGCCGATACAAAAGTGATAATGGGAAAACACAAGCCTACCCCGGTTAAAGCAAGGGCCCCGGAACCGGGAATACGGCCAATGTAAACCCTGTCTACGATGTTATAGAGAAGATGCAAAATTTGAGCGGCAGTCATAGGAAGCGCCACATCCAAAATCTTTTTTGATACTTTTCCTGTCGAAAAATCAGTCTGATGTATAGTCATCTCCGCCTCGTTTAATTCCTAACTAAGATAGTAAAGAATATCATGTTTTAAACATCGGATATATAGGCAATACAAAAAAACATCATGTATCTGAAGATTGCCGATTCCCGCCGCGGATATTTTGACTACATCATCAATAAGAAATGGTGAGCGGACTGTTAAGCCATCGTCAACTATTTGAACCCCCTCACAATTATCATTTCGCGGCTTTCCCGGAGCCTTTTTCAGCAAGCGCGTTCCGCAGTTCTTCAAGTTTGTAGCCGGATGTATCCGCCGCCGCTTTAAGAAGTTTCACGGTTTCCGCCGCTGCTTTAATCCGCTTAATCCATACAGCCCGCGGATCGGTTTTTTCTTCTGAAGCCGCCGCTTTTTTGGAAACAGGTTTTTGATCTTTCGCTTCAGCAGATTCAAACGCTTCGGGAGTTTCCAAAACAACAAAAAGGGACGCATAGAAAAGCGCGTCATCGAAACATTCTTTGTTAAACCAAACGCTGTTGTTAAACTGGTTCAGTCCGAGAACATCTTTATAGTCCGATGATTCAAGCGATTCATCCGCAAGAGCCTTCGCTAAACCTTTTGGCTTTAGATCGATGTATTCGGCAGAACAAGTCCGCTTGAGAAGTCCCTTGAACAATTCCACCACCCGCCAGGATTCATCGCCGGGAATATCCATGTTCTGATACAATTCGCGGAACTTGCGGTCCAGGCACCAGTGATCCATCAACGATTTAGCTTCCCTGCCGCTGTAGCCGTCACCTAAAACATCGCGCAAGATGGTACATAATCCGTATCCCACGGCATAAGCAATCGTCTGCGGTTTTTCTTTTATCATTTTAATGATGCTATCAACAAAAGCCGCGCTTGTTTCATCTTTTTTGATTTCCGGGTCCAGAGCGAACGACGCAAGCCCGATCAATCTTTGCAGATACGCTTCCGCGTGTTCCCAAATAAATTTTGTATCGATTAAGCTGCTGACGCGGTCAGAAATGAAAGGATCGTATCTGCCCGAAGCTCCGTCAAGGAACAATCCCGCGGTTTTGATAAATCTGACAGCCGGTTCTTTTACCGCGTTGAAATAGCGGCTTATCAAGGTGTCCTTATCCTCGGCTTTGGCGGGTTTCGCTTTTGCTTTCACAGATTGATCAATCTTTGCGTCAATCGTTTTTATTTCCTCACCGGTAACAATTGTATAGAGTAAATCAATAGTATCCTTGCTAAGAAATTCGGCGAAGGGCTCGTACAGTTCCTTCAAGAGCATATCCTGGAGAGCGGCATATATATCGGCACAGCCCTTCCCGCCAAGCTCATAGTGGATTTTTGCCCATCGGCCTGTATCGCTGTCCGCTGCTTCGTGAATGTTGAGAAAAACCTGCGCCTGGTATCCGTTTAACGCGGCAAATAGTCCGCGCTCATACAGCTCTTTTGATGAGCGGATGAACCACTGACTTGAACGCTGTTCCCACAAGAGCACAAAATGATTCGGGCTGTTGTGAAGCCCAAGGGCTTCCGCCAAAAGCCGCCGCTGGGGAGCGTCAACCGCAGACTGATGAATCCAGCCGGAGCCCGCGGTATAGGAATTATTGTAAAGGACCAACGATTGTTCATTGTTATGCCGGTTTGTATAGACAAACACGTTTTCGTTTACGGATTTCCCTTCCGCGAATAAATCGTACAAGACAAAATCGGCGCTTCCCGAAAAGAGGCTCCGGAGCTTCATGAGAGGGAAGATTTCCCGTTCGTGCCGGGCTATCATATCGGTGTCGGGTTTTTCATCATGATAAGAACGGCGGTATTCCATGCCGTACTTTTCTTCAAAGCCTTCGATCTGCCCGTGGCCGAACATGGGAAGCCCCGGCATTGTTACAAGCAAGGTACAGATACCGAAATATTTATCGCCCCTGCCGAACTGAGCGACCGCCGTTTCTTCGTCGGGGTTGTTCATGAAATTGACAAAACG
>DBDH01000085.1:4283-5332 GCA_002293455.1 Treponema sp. UBA937 | reverse complement strand
TGGAGGCTGTTGCAAAACTCCCGTTTTTGCAACAGCAACCTTTAAAAAATGCATGTTTCGCAGCCTTTAGGCGAGAAAATGCAGGAGCTTGGGCAAAACTAACCGAGTTTTGCAACAAGCTCGGTGTTCTGATCTTGATTGCGTTTTCGTTGTACTTTTCTATTAACTTATCATCAGTTGTTAAAAAATAATCACAATCTGCCTTAATCGCACAAGCAAGATGTGTGGCATCTTTCATTTTTATTCCCTGTTTCATAAATTTGTCTGCAATCTTACGAATATCTTCAGTGTGTTCATTCCCAATGTTATACATGGAATACCATCGAAAGGAGATTTCAATTTTTGGTTATTATTTTTCACAGGGAGAATTTGACAACTTTTTCCATCATCACTGTTTATTATTACTTCATCATTTTGCGCGGCATTAAAAACCTTTTCCGCATTCTGAGTAAAATCAGAAATACTAAACACCAACATTTTGACCTCCCAAGATTTTTATTCCAAGCTCCTTGGCTGTCATTATCGCACTCGCATCTGTTATTATTTCCATAAGTTTTTTCTCCTTACTTCATCAATAATATGCATATTCTTCTATGTAGCAGATTCCACTGCAATCCCTCACGCGGGCAAAAAACTCACAAATAATTATGTCGCTTTTTCGGAAACTTCCACAAGAGATTTTGCCACATCATCGAGAATGCATCATTACCTGACGAAGAATAGCATTTAACCGTGTTTGATAACCTTTTCCGCCTTGTTTTAGCCACGCAACAATATCGGCATCGAGTCTGCAAGTAAGAGCCACTTTTATCGGTTTGTACAGATTTCTGTCTACAGCAGAACGGGGACGAAGTGATAAGGTAGATAGATCGGGGATATCAGAACAATCAATATCTTCGTCCTTTATAGCGGTAACTCGATCTATTTCTTCCTGACTTACCTTTGGTAAGGTTTCAAATGTATAACTAACCATTCCCATTATAATATTCCTCCACTTCATAATTCTTTGCCTTTCGAGCGGAAATAATACGGATTATCTCAGGTTCCGG
>DBDH01000085.1:2807-4252 GCA_002293455.1 Treponema sp. UBA937 | reverse complement strand
GCTATGCTTTTCATCATAGTATTCTTTCCTCAAAGGGTCAGAAAAAAACAGAAACAACGTGCGAAAAACTCAGTTGATACTTTTTGATGTTAAGCTCGTTCTTCTTTTCATCCCATACAAACGTCATGTTGTTTCTTTAATATAAATATAATTATGTAAGTACAAATTTGTCAATATAAATTTTGAAAAAGGTTAAAATACACAGAGGACAATGAAAAAATCTATTTTATTCGTTTTTTGAGATTAATTAAGCATTGAAATTCGACGTTTGGCACTTTTACGAAAGCCCTGTATTATCTCATTTATTTAATTATTCTGGTCCCTTTTTTCAATATAGTTTATTGTTTCTAGTATACCTATATGCGCTTCTGATATATGTTGAAAACTTATATATTCATTGTCATTTAACATACCGAAATTTTTTTTGTCAACACAATGTTCCTTTAATATTAAAATTGGAATTCTTTTTGCCTTTGCAAACCCAATTTCTTGATTAATCCAATCAGAATCTTCTGACTCTGTTAATAAAATAATAAAAAGATCAATATTACTTTCAATTCTTTCGACAACTTTTTCAGATATAGAACGAGGTTCAACACCCATTCCGGTAACCATTTCTATATTCAGTATAGATAAAAATTTGTTTAAATCAAATGCGACACTTTTACTATGATCATCAAACCTCATAGATACAAAAATTCTTTTAAGAGCCTTTCTTGAGTTCAACAGCATATCCAATTTTTTACTTATAGCAACAAGCTTATTATTGATACTAGGCAATGATGATTGATTTTCATAAAACTCATCTTCAGATATTTGTTCAAGCATCAATTGCTTAGAAAACTTTAGTATCCATTCTTCATAATCAAAACTTTTTTCATACAAGATAGTTAGTACTATGTAATCCCAAATTTCAGAAATTTCGATCAGAGATATAATTTTTTTTCCATCAAAAATTTTGAATTTAAAATGGATTTGATTTCCAATAAGATTATTATTTAAAAACTCATTTTCATATGAAAGATCAAGATTTAATATTTCCTGAAACTCGTCTGAATCATCTGCAATCCATTCATTACCAAACTTCTTTTGCAGGTAAATTTTACCTTCTTTTGTAATATCTTTAAGAATTTTTGAAAAAAATGAAAATGCCGTTCTCGTACTATTTGTAAACCCATAATAAAATCTCAACTTTTCCATAATATTCCTCCTAATATCTTAATATTAATCTTTTCTTAGCTGATTTTGTAATTTCCACAGAATAAATCAAATAACAATCCTATTTCCTTCCTCTCCGCTCCCCGCTACTTTCTAATTGTTCATTGAAATCTACACATCCAAGTTCGACACCAACAGCGCATTCTCCTCAATAAATTGCCGCCGGGGGGCGACGTGTTCGCCCATGAGGGTTGTGAAAATCCGTTCGGCTTCGACGGCGTCGTCTA
>DBDH01000085.1:0-2781 GCA_002293455.1 Treponema sp. UBA937 | reverse complement strand
TTCATTTCGCCGAGACCTTTGTAACGCTGAATGCCGATTTTTTCGGGGTCTCTGCCGGATTCCGCGAGGATGCGGTCCTTTTCATCATCATCATACGCGTAGAAGGTTTTTTTCTCGTAGGAGATTTTGTACAGGGGCGGCATGGCAAGATAGATGTAACCGCGCTCAATCAGCTCTATCATGTAACGATAAAAGAAGGTTAACAGCAGCGTGCGGATGTGCGAACCGTCAACGTCGGCATCGGCCATGATGACGATTTTATGATAACGGATTTTTGCCGCGTTAAAATCATTCCCGATTCCCGCGCCGATGCTGGCAATAATCGGCTGCAATTTTTCGTTGGTGATAACTTTTTCAATCCGGGTTTTTTCGACATTGAGCATTTTTCCCCAAAGCGAAAGAATCGCCTGAAACTGGCGGTTCCGGCCCATCTTTGCGGAGCCCCCGGCGGAATCCCCTTCCACGATAAACAATTCGCATTTTGCCGGGTCCTTTTCGGAACAATCGGCGAGTTTGCCGGGAAGTCCCGCGCTTTCCATAATGTTTTTGCGCCGGGTCGCGTCCCTTGCCTGCCGCGCCGCGATACGGGCTTTCGCGGCAAGAACACTCTTTTCAAGAATGTTGTTAATCACGTCCGGATGCTGATCGAAAAATAATACCATCTGCTCACTGACCACCGATTCAACGATTCCTTTTACTTCGGAGTTGCCGAGCTTTCCCTTGGTTTGTCCTTCAAACTGGGGATCGGGGACTTTTACCGAAAGAACCGCGGTTAATCCTTCGCGGACATCATCGCCGGTAAGGGTTTCATCCATCTTTTTGGCGTGTTTTGAGTTTTTGAGAAAATCGTTTAAAGTCCGGGTGATGGCCGACCTGAAACCCACAAGGTGCGTTCCGCCTTCCCGCGTGTTAATATCATTTACAAAGCAAAACATGTTTTCGTTGAAGCCGTCATTGTATTGAACGGCGCATTCCACGATTACATCATCCCGCTCGCCGTCAACATACACAATCTGATTATGAAGCACGGTTTTATTCTGATTGAGATACTCCACAAAACTGACGATTCCGCCTTCAAACATAAAATCATGCCGCTTGGGAGTGGATAAACGTTCATCAACAATGGAGATTTTAAGCCCTTTGTTGAGGAAGGCCAGTTCGCGAAGCCTGTTTGACAGAACATCATAGTTGTAAGTGGTGGTTTCAAAAATCGTGCTGTCAGCTTTCCAGCGGATTATCGTTCCCTGTTTGTCGGTTGTTCCGGTTTCGGCCGCCAGACCTTCGGCAATACCGATCTTATAACGCTGGTAATACAATTTGTTTTCCCGGTGAATGAAGGCTTCGCACCATTCGGAAAGCGCGTTCACGACCGAAACACCAACACCGTGCAAGCCGCCGGAAACCTTGTATGAATCCTTGTTGAATTTTCCCCCGGCATGAAGACGGGTCATGACCAATTCCAGCGCGCTGACACCTTCTTCCGAATGAATATCCACAGGGATTCCCCGCCCGTTATCTTCCACCCGGACAATGTCGTTTTTTTCCAGAACGACCACTATTTCGGAGCAAAAGCCCTGCATGGCTTCGTCAACTGAGTTATCAACAACTTCATATACAAGATGATGCAGACCATCAATACTGGTCGACCCGATGTACATACCAGGCCGCTTCCGCACCGCCTCAAGCCCCTTCAACACGGTAATGTTTTGGGCAGAATAATTAGATTTCATGGTATTTCCTGACAATAGAATGAGTTAACGCTATTTTTCTCATGGTGTGATTATATGTTTTTTCGAGAAAAAAGTAAAGGTAAGCGAAATTGCTGTTTGTCCGCTCCCTAGGTGAATTCCCCCATTAGAAGAGGAACCATTCGCCGAACATAAAGCCCCTCACAAGGCATAATATCAAAATATGTGCCGGGTAATAGATATAGAACAGGTATTTTGGCGGTTTTGTGTTGCCATACTGCTTGCCGTTGTATTTGCTCAGCAACGGGATTGTGAGCATACATCCAACAAACGCAAAAGAGAGATCAGGGAGACCGAGTAAAATCGTTTCCACCGTCCAGTCCGGAACAGCGAACCGAAAGATAAACATAATTATTTTTATGCAGGCCAGTATAAGAGCAGGGATAACCAAGCGCCCTCGCTTACCCTCAAGTACGTGGTAGAGAAGGATCATGGGGACACCCGCGAGAGCCCCGTCCATTACTACAGTCGCCGCCGTAAGACCCGCAAACACAAACCAAAAGCCGACCCGGTTTTTCATGTGGTCATGCAAGTAAAGCGTTATGAGCCCCATTGCAAAGGTAAAGAGCACGTTGAACAGCGGCGCGTGAAAAACCCATGCAAATGGGATATACGCCGCTGCTGCGAAACAGAGCAGCCGCCCCACATAGCGTTTAAAATTCGAGGTGTATTTATAGCCCTCCGAGATCATGAACGCCATAATAGGGATGGTAAGCCCGCCAAAAGCATAGAGCGCTGTTTCGATGAAGACCGGAAGATAGTTACCGGTGCCGTAATCCTGTAATATGTAATTCCCGAAAACTAAGCCTATATGGTTAAATGTCATGCCGATTATTGCTATAAGCTTGAGCTGATACGCGTTAATACCGGAAGTTTCGCGAAACTGCAACGTGTTGTCCATATAGTAGGTTAACATGATGTGTATAGGTAACGCAAGCCTAAGCGAAAATGCTGCACGGGAAGCACTTGAAGATTTCGGTAAAAAGTGGGACAAGGCGATCTAAAGATCGAAATATCCGCTGATTTATCAATC
>DBDH01000066.1 GCA_002293455.1 Treponema sp. UBA937 | reverse complement strand
CATGTGTCTATTATGATTTTCCAGATAACCTGCATCATCGGGATTGGTTTCCTAGCCTTTATGTGTACACTACAGAATATGCTCAACAACCCTTGTGGAGCAAGATGGTATCCCGAAAACATTGTGAAAAATTATTTCCCTTATTTGGTATAACAGATATAACACAACTGAAAATCATGGTCGAAAAGAATCAGCCCAATGAAAAAATACGGTATTCAGGAGCATGGGAATCAGCTCCTTCAATATTGCAAAGTATTGAACCCGAAAAAATCGGAATTATGCCATAGAAATGCAAAAAAACATGCCCCCGCAAAAACTTCAAATCCATACCAATACCATCATATTTCTCATCTCCACTAAATTGCTGTAATATTTACTGTTGAATAAGCTGCAAAATAAAGCTATATTTAATACAGCAACTACAAGGAAAAAGCTATGCCGAATATTAAACCTGTTTCTGATTTGCGAAATTATACGGAAGTACTTCGGGATATTGAAGTTGGGGAACCGGTATTTCTTACTAAAAACGGAAGAGGCCGCTACGTAATTGTTGATATTCAGGAATATGAAAAAAGTCAATCTATCCTGAAACTGATGTCTGAACTAGCCAAGGGGAAAAAATCCGGGGAAGAAGAAGGATGGTTAACGGTTGATGAAGTAGAAACAGCTTTAGGATTGTGAGCCGCCGATGAGAAAACTTTCTGTCTCTCCTGCTGCAAAAAGCAATTTGGAAGATATAAAACAATACATCAGTAATGAGCTAAATAATTCTCAAGCAGCAATAAGAATTGTATCGGATATTCTTCAACGTATAAAAATCCTTCAAGATTTTTCGGAAATAGGTTCATCGTTGTCTTCTGTTATCAAAATTGAAAACCCGTATCGTTTTTTAGTGTGCGGAAAATATCTGGTATTTTATCGAGTTGAAAAAGATATTGTTTTTGTGGATAGAATTTTATACGGCAGACGGGATTATATTAAAATCCTTTTTCCTGATGTTTTGGATGAATCAAATGAGGAAGCCTAATCGCCCCCGTTTTCCTCATGTACAAAATCTCTCATCTCTGATAAATTCAACCCAATGAACCCTAACAAAAAACCTCTTTATTTAATTGATTCGTATGGCCTTATTTACCGGTCGTATTTTGCTTTTATGTCGAGGCCGCTGCGGAATACGCAGGGACAGAATATTTCCGCGCTTTTCGGCTTTGCCCGGACGCTCATCAGTTTGATTGATGACGGCGCACCGGCAGCCGGAACTGACGGAAGCCTTCTTGCAAAACCTGTTCGGCCTTATTGCCTCGCCGCCGTTTTCGATTCAAGATCGCCTACGTTCCGGCACAAGGAATATCCCGAATATAAGGCTAACCGCCAAAAAGCCCCGGACGATCTTCACGCTCAGGTTCCTTTGGTGGAAGAGATGCTCACCGCTTTGGGGGTTCCGTCTTTTCAGCTTGAGGGCTACGAAGCCGATGACATTATCGCGACGCTGGCGATGCGCTGCCGGAAAGAAGGCCGTCAATGTTACATACTTTCTTCCGATAAGGACCTGCTCCAATTGGTGGGAGACGGAACCTATCAGCTTAGACCGATGAAGCCTTCCAAATCCGATGACAGTTCCGCCGCCGGAAAAACGGTTCCCCAGCGCGGGCTTCCCTATGAGCTTGTCGGCCCCGATGAAGTAAAAGCCGAATGGGGCGTAAGCCCGGAAAAAGTTCTTGATTTGCTTTGCATGATCGGCGACGCGTCGGACAATGTTCCCGGCGTTAAGGGAATCGGAGAAAAGACCGCCGTTAAATTGATGGCGCGTTACGGTTCCCTCGACAGCATCTATGAAAACATCGCCGGCATCGAAGGGGCGGTGGGGAAAAAACTCGCGGAAGGCAAAGACAGCGCCTATAAGGCCCGAACATTGATCGCCCTTGAATGTGATGTTCCTTTGCCGCTTAACGACATTGATGATCTATCGATAGAGAACTTGAACCGCACAGCCGGAGCTTCTATGCTGCTTCGGGAAGGGATTCGGCAGCCGGCATTCGCTTTGGATCCAAAGGCATCCGCGGCGGCAGCGAACACAGAGAAGCATCCCCGGCAAAGTTCTCCTCAAAGTGCTGTTTCCGCAAAGGACACAACACCCCCGGATTCGGCTCTGTTCGGCAAAGGGAAATACAAACTTATCACAACCGTTCCCGAAGCGGAAAGTATTTTTGAACGGGCGGAAAAGCAAAAACTTCTTGCGCTGGATTTTGAAACCAATTCTCTCGATGCATGGAACGCCCGTCCCGTGGGAATATCGTTGTCGCTTAAGCCGAAAGAAGCCTATTACATTCCGATAGCCGTTCACGGCGGATCATCGGCATTCGTTCCGCCTGAAACCGTAAAATCCCTTTTGGAACCGCTTTTGATGCAAAAAGATATGTGCATCGTTGCTCACAACGCGAAATACGATTACAAGGTTACCCGCGGCTGGGGCATCCCCCGGTGGAAATGTTCGATCTGGGACACAATGATTGCCGCATGGATTGATGATCCCGAACGGAACAGTTATTCCCTGGATTCGCTTGCCGGGACAATCTTTAACTACGACGCGGTTCCCTACAATTCGATAGTCCCGAAGGGCAGCACTTTTGACGCGGTTGATCTGGAAACCGCCTGCGGATATTCCTGCGAAGACGCCGATCTTACCATGCGGATGAAGTATTATCTGGAACCGCGTCTTATCCGTTCCGAAAGCATTAAACTTTTTGAAGACATGGAGATGCCCCTTCTGCCGGTTTTGGCGGAAATGGAAGGAGCGGGAATCAAAATTGAATCCCAGGTACTTCGCGACTACGGCGTTGAATTGGGCGAAGAACTCAAAAAAATCGAACGTTCTGTTTGGGATATGGCGGGTCATGAATTCAATCTCGCTTCAACCAAGCAGCTTCAGGAAGTGCTTTTTGTCGAAAGAAAGCTCAAACCCGGCAAGAAAACGAAAACCGGATATTCCACCGATGTTGCGGTTCTGGAAGAACTTGCGCGCGAAGATCCGGTGCCGGCTTTGATTCTGCGGAACCGGACCCTCGCCAAATTAAAATCAACCTATGTGGACACGCTCGCCGAAATGACCGGACCTGACGGGCGGCTTCACACTCACTTTGTGCAAACCGGAACCGCAACGGGCCGCCTTTCAAGCCGCGACCCGAACCTCCAAAATATTCCGATTCGTGACGAAGAAGGCCGAAGAATCCGCCAGGCCTTTATAGCGGAAAAAGGCCATGTTCTCATTTCCGCCGACTACAGCCAAATCGAACTCGTCGTGCTGGCGCATCTTTCCCAGGATCAAAATCTGATAAACGCGTTTAACGAAGGAAAAGATGTTCACCGGATAACAGCAAGCCTTGTCTTCCACATTGATGAAAAAGATGTCAATTCTACACAGAGGAGGATTGCGAAAACCATCAATTTCGGCGTCATGTACGGCATGAGCGCGTTCAGGCTGTCTAACGAACTCGGCATAAGCCGAACCGAAGCCAAGGATTTTATCGACGCCTATTTCAGCACCTATTCAGGGATTCACACGTTTATCGAAAGTTTGATTAAGAAAACCGAAGAACAAGGCTTTGTCAGTACGATTTCCGGGCGGCGGCGTTATATTCCCACCATCAATTCCTCAAACAAAGTCGAAAAAGCCGCGGCGGAACGGGTTACCGTAAACACTCCCATCCAGGGATCGGCAGCCGATATCGTAAAAACAGCCATGCTCAAACTTGACGCGATTCTGATGCAGACAAAGTCCCCCGCCCGCCTGCTCCTGCAAGTACACGATGAACTTATCTTTGAATGCCCTAAATCCGAAGCGGCAAATCTATCCGAATTGATAAAGACCGAAATGGAAAACGCGGTCAAACTGTCGGTTCCGCTGCGGGTCAACGTGGAGATTGGTCAACGCTGGGGAGATTTTCATTAGGGGGATAAAGGATATATTTACCAACAGAGAAAAAGCTTTTGGAATTTGGCTGTTTGTAGTAGTAATAATATCTCTGACAAACGAAAAAATAAGACAAGCAAACAGTCATGTTCTTAAGCATATTTTTCATAGAAAATATCTTATATACTTTTTTATCTCTTTTTGTTATTTTCTATTCTTGTTATTTTTGATAAATAAGTTTTTTAGATTAGATATTTCTTTACTAAAAGATGCTATATTGTGGTTCATTCCATCTGGAATAATCTTAACTGCAAAATGTTTCTCCATCGAAAATACATCTAATATATTCAAAGTTCAAATTGTGAGTAATCTAAAAATAACCATTTTTATAGAGTTCATGGTTGCTTCTTTTGTTTTTCCGCTGATTATTGAAATTTTGTTGATCCCATTAGCAGTATTTTTTGGAATAATTTCCTCTATAGTTGAAGAAGGAAAAAAATACGAACTTGTAAGGAATCACTTTAATAATTTCGTTTCTTTTCTTGGATTATTAAATATTGTATTCATCATTTACAGCGCTATTAAAGATTATAACAAATTGATTGGAATATCTTCCGTGATGAGCTTTTTATTACCAATCATTTTAATGTTTCTGTATTTTCCTTTCTCTTATTTATTCATTTTGTATACCGAATATGAATTAGTGTTTGTGAGGATAAACGTTCTTTTTAAAAACATAAAGAAAGTTGAATTAGGTAAATATCTGAAAAAAGAAATTTTTAAATTTTGTTTACTTAATTATGATAGATTAAATGCAATAAGTAAAAATAAATATTACTATTGGTCTTCTATTG
This sequence comes from Treponema sp. UBA937, assembly GCA_002293455.1. Classification (GTDB taxonomy): domain Bacteria; phylum Spirochaetota; class Spirochaetia; order Treponematales; family Breznakiellaceae; genus UBA937. Next base: position 649 of record DBDH01000066.1, on the reverse strand, counting down.
AGAATAAAAATCAAGTTTCAGAATTCTTATATCAAAATAAAATGAAAATCAAAAAAGAATATTAATTGGAATCTCAATAACCCTGCAAAATTTTTCTTCTATCAAAAAGACTAGATAATCATCCTAATCAAATAAATCCTTAATATTAAAATCCATCGCTTTCGCTATTTTAACAATAACGTCGATAGATGGAATGACCTTGTAATTATAGATGACTATGGGAAATACCTATTTCTGTAGCTAAGGCAACACTGATTAAATACNNCAACGGAATTACTTAACCATAAGGCAACACACAAATGACAATCATTCACGACATTTTTATGTATACAAATAATATACTTGATTTATGTACATAAACTATGTATATTAAATATATGGAACGAAACAAGGATTTTGTGTATCTTGGTGCTTTTATATGGGACACTAAAAAAAATGAGTATAACAAAGCGAATCACAAAGGACTGAGTTTTGAATTGGCTGCTCGAATTTTCAATGATCCGTTGCTTTACAGTGATTATGACTATGTTCATTCAACTGATGAACACAGGGAAAAATTCATAGGAAAGCTTGAAGGGCGTTACATAATAAGTGTAATAGCAACAGACAAAGAAGGATTGATAAGAATCATATCAGCCCGAAAAGCAAA
>DBDH01000042.1 GCA_002293455.1 Treponema sp. UBA937 | reverse complement strand
TAGTCAAGTGGATAGGCAGGTTGCGATTATTTTTGTTTTGATGAGTTTACTTTTTATTACGATGGGATGCACTAGCACGGTACCGTACTTCTACAGTGATAACTCGGCAAAGGATTTTGATATTCTTGGTGAGGTAACGTATGTTGGAAAATTGACCTACATTGGGTTTGCGCCAACTGGAAGTGCATCGTTTCAGGCATTATTGGATGTAGCTAAAGAGCAATATAATGCTGATTATGTTGTTAATGTAACCATTGATTATACACGTGACATAGGTTTTGTTAATACTTATACATATAGTATGCGTGGAATGGCAATTAAGTATAAATGATGATGTGAATTGGTTTTAAGACCTTGTTTGTATAAAACCTTGCAATAGATTAAAAACCGAAGTTGTAAAAGACTTCGGTTTTTTTAATCATTAAATTTAAACAAGAACCTCTTACAAGAGTCATTAGTTGTATCAGATGACTAGTTTTTTCTGTTCCCAAAAAAGAGGGAATGAAAACCGATCTTCTCGCAAATTGTACTACATATACAGCTTATTCCGTGCTATAAATACGCTGGACTTTTCGAGTAACAAGTACTGCTTCGCTGCCAAAATTCATCATAGACAAAAAAAGAAAAAGAACATAAAATATCGAGTATGAGAATTGAAGATTTGCAGAGGAGTAAGCGCAGTTTTCGGCGGAGTGAATAAACATGGGAAAGTTTCTGATTTTATTTCTTCTAGTTACAAACTATATATACGCCGCCGGTGAAGCAAGAAATTACAATGAACAAATTTCTTTCATTTTTGAATTAAGTGATAAATTCACCATAACCGAAATGGGAACCCTTCAGTATCCTGAACATGACTATACGTTGTATAAAATAAGCTACGGAAATATCGAGGGAAACGGCGACGCAAGTTCCGGCGGAAAAAACTATTTGTTTTTATCCGGACTTCACGGACCTGAAACCGCTCCGGTTTATGAAATAAAAGCCTTTATGCAGCATCTGGATTCAATCGACTTAATCGACAATGTCAAAATAGATTTTATCTACATTTTAAATCCTTACGGATTTGAACATGATTTACGCTACAATGGCAATGGAATTGATATAAACAGGGATTTTATTTCTTTTGAAACCAAAGAAGCACAGTATTTGATAGAGAGCATACAAGATGAAAACTATAACGGTGTTTATGACTTTCACGAACACGGCGCAACTACCGGTCTTTTGTTATATGTGTATTCAAACAGAAGCAAAAGGTTAGGCATCAGCATTTTGGAAAGTCTTCAAAATAATAACATTCCGCTGGAAAATAATTATGTTGATGTGGTATTAAAAGCACGTAACGGAATAATATCTGTTCCGTTTTACGCAAAAATATATTTTATGAATCTAAAAAAACAGGCAACCACAGGCTTATATTTCGACAAGATACATGTCCCCGAAGTTTTTGTAATTGAAACGCCATGGAGAATGGAAATGGAAAAAAGAAGAGAAATGATACATTTATTTTTACAAGAGATTTTATAAAGCATTTACATTTATCATTCCCACTTGCTCTTTGCCCGCGAATTTTTTATCTTTAATATATGGATATAGAAAAATTTACAATAAAAGCTCAGGAAGCAATCAACGAAGCTACGGCGATTGCTCAAAAGAACGATCATCCGCAGGTGGAAATTGAACATTTGCTGCTTGCCCTTTTGCAGCAGGATGACGGGATTGTTTCTCCCATTATTGAAAAGATCGGAGGCGATCCCCGGCATATTGCCCAGGAAACGGAAGTGCTGATTGCGTCCGCACCGAAAGTGTACGGCGAAGCGGCGCAGATGTATTTTTCTTCCGCCGTGTCGAAGGTTTTGGCAAAGGCTGAAAATGAGGCAAGTTCTTTAAAAGATGAATATATTTCGACAGAACATATCCTTTTGGCGATGGCGGGCGCGGAAGGACAAGCCGTCGAAATATTGAAGAAAAACGGCATCAATAAAAACGCGATACTCAATTCGTTAAAAGCGGTACGGGGAAATACCCGTGTAACCGATCAAAACCCGGAGGAGAAATATCAGGTTCTGGAAAAATACTGCCGGGACTTGACGGCTCTTGCCCGCCAGGAAAAGATCGATCCGGTGATCGGCCGGGATGAAGAAATCCGCCGGGTGATGCAAGTGCTTTCCCGCCGAACCAAAAACAACCCCGTTCTGATTGGCGAACCGGGCGTCGGAAAAACCGCCATTGCTGAAGGCCTTGCCCGGCGGATTGTAGCTGGAGACGTCCCCGAAAGCCTGCAAGGAAAGAAGCTCCTTGCCCTTGATATGGGCGCTTTAGTTGCGGGGGCAAAATTCCGCGGCGAGTTTGAAGAACGCCTTAAAGCCGTTATCCATGAAGTGCAGTCATCGGACGGCAAAATCATTCTGTTTATCGATGAGCTTCATACGCTGGTCGGAGCCGGAGCCGCGGAAGGCGCGACTGACGCGTCAAATCTTTTGAAACCGGCACTTGCCCGCGGGGAACTCCGCTGTATCGGGGCGACGACCCTGGACGAATACCGCAAGTATATCGAAAAAGATGCCGCGCTTGAACGGCGTTTCCAGCAGGTCTACGTGGCGGAACCTTCGGTGTCCGACACCATCGCCATTCTCCGCGGCCTCAAAGAACGTTACGAAGTACATCACGGCGTGCGGATAAAAGATGAAGCCCTGGTGTCGGCGGCAACGCTTTCCGACCGCTACATTACGAGCCGCTTTCTGCCGGACAAAGCCATCGATCTTGTAGACGAAGCCGCGAGCCGCTTAAAAATGGAACTTGACAGCCGCCCGACCGAACTCGACAAACTCGAACGGAAACTTTTGCAGCTTTCCATTGAGAAGCAGGCTCTCCAGCGCGAAGAAGACGCGGCGTCAAAAGAACGGCTTGGAAAACTGGAAAAAGAAATTGCCGATCTGAGCGAAGAACGGAATACCATGAGCGCCCGCTGGGAAAGTGAAAAAAAGGATATTCAGAAAATCCGCGAGCTCAAGCAGAAGATTGAAGAGCTTAAAATAGAGGAAACACGCTACGAACGCGAAGGCAATTTAAGCAAGGCCGCGGAAATAAAACACGGACTGATTCCCGAAGCGCAGAAACAGCTCGCCGCTCTTTCGGACCAAATGGAAAAGAAGCGCGGCGATTCCGCTCTGCTCCGTGAGGAAGTCAGCGAAGAGGATATTGCCGCCGTCGTATCAACATGGACCGGCATTCCCGTTTCAAAGATGCTTTCCGGCGAACTGCAAAAGTACATTGATTTGGAAAAAGTGTTGGAACAGCGGGTCGTGGGGCAGGAAGCGGCGGTAGCTGCCGTCGCCGACGCTATCCGCCGGAACAAGGCCGGCCTTTCCAGCTTTGACCGTCCGCTCGGTTCCTTCCTTTTCCTCGGTCCTACAGGCGTCGGAAAAACAGAACTCGCGAAAACCCTCGCGGACTTTCTTTTTAACGATGAAAAGGCCCTCACGCGAATCGACATGAGCGAATACGGCGAGAAGCATTCGGTAAGCCGCCTGATCGGCGCGCCTCCCGGATACGTGGGTTACGAGGAAGGCGGGCAATTGACCGAAGCCGTCCGGCGGCGGCCCTACAGCGTCGTGCTTTTTGACGAGATCGAAAAAGCGCACCCCGAAGTGTTCAACGTGTTCCTTCAGATTCTCGATGACGGGCGCCTTACCGACGGACAAGGCCGCGTAATCGATTTTAAGAACGTCATCATCATCATGACAAGCAACCTGGGATCGGACTTAATTCTGGAAGCCCAAAATCAGGATGATATTCGGAGCGCCCTTATGGAAGTTCTCAAGCGGAGCTTCCGCCCGGAATTCCTCAACAGAATTGATGAAACGGTTATCTTTAATCAGCTTACAAGAAATGACATCGGCAAAATCGTTGAGATTCAGCTTCATCATTTGGAGAAACGCCTCGCGGACCGCAAGATTACGCTTGCCGTTTCCGACAAAGCCAAGGCATTCCTCGCCGAACGCGGCTACGATCCTCTGTATGGAGCGCGCCCGCTCAAAAGAACGATTCAAAGCGAGCTGGAAAATCCCCTTGCCAAAGCGATTATCTCCGGAAAGATCAAAGACGGCGACACGATAATTGCCGACAAAGGGGACGAAGGCATCGTGTTTAAAAAAGGCGCGGTGAAGAAGCAAAACGGATCGTAAATTGCAAGGCAAGAATCATCACTCTTTCTTTTTTGCCGCCAGCCGCCACAATTTTCTGAGGAGTCCTATTTTTCCAAAGAGAAGCCAGAACGCCAACGTAACCGCGATGAGAACCGGGATTCCGTAAACGATAATTTGGATTATCACGATGAGCGCGCCTGAAAGGAAATCGCCGTAGCCGCTGAAAAGATCTTTAACACGGTCCCAGATTGATGGTTCTTGATAACCGTAACCAGATACCGTTCCATACAAAGTAAGAATGATGGATGCGTAATCAATCTGATTGACGAGCTGCGTAAAGCGCGAACCGTACATATCAATTTCATTTTGCAGTTCGGCGATTTTCTTTTCAACGGAAAGAATCTCTTCAATGTTGTCAGCTTTGCTCAAATATGATTGATAGGTTTGGAGAAGTTCTTTCCGTGTGTTAAGACGGCCTTCAAGGTCGTAATATTGAAGCGTCGCGTCTTCTATGGAATCGGTACGGCGGCTTACTTTTCCCAAACCGTTTACTTGATCAAGCATGGTTTCATACGACGACTCGGGAACCCTGATGTAATAGGTCTGACGGTTTTCCTCGATCTGGGTGGAACTGGAATACGCTCCATAGTTTTGCATTATTGCGCCGATTGTCTCAGCGGCTTCGTTCAGGTCATCCACACGGAGAATCAGGTTGGTTGTTTTTATCAGCTTTCTATTGTCAGTAACATTTAATGCTTGTGCCGCTGAAGCGGATTCAGAAGGCATTTCAGAATTATAGCCGGAACCCGCAAAAGCAGTATCGCTCCTGCTCATTTCCTGATAGCTCACACTTCGTTCCCGGCCGGCTATTGCTTCGTAATCCGCCGCATACGCTTCTTTCCCTCCCCCGCCGCCGCACGAAACAAACGCGAATAACAACAAACATAATATCGATATAAAAAGAACATATTTTTTCATCATCATTTTTATTCTCCTATCACTCTGACATAAACGTTTCTGGTCCTGGGACCGTCGAATTCATTAAACCATATTCCCTGCCATGTGCCAAGCAAAAGTTTTCCCTTTGTTACGATGATGTTTAACGAAGGACCGACCAAACTTGTTTTGGTATGAGCCGCTGAATTGCCTTCGCCGTGCCTGAACTCCGGGCGGTCGGGAGAAATGAGATCCAGAGAAAATGAAACATCCCGCGGAACATCTGAGTCGGCATTTTCATTGATAGTTACCGCCGCCGTTGTATGAGGAATAAATACGACGCATATTCCTTCGGCAACCGATGAGTTTCGTACAATACGATTAACCTGTTCGGTAATGTTGATCCATTCATTTTGCTTTTTTGTGTGTACCTGAAAACTTTCCAAGCCGGTCATTTTTCCCTCCATCAATAATATGTTATTCGATAATCCGAAATAATTTTAAATCCAAGTTTTTTATAGACCTTCAACGCCGGGATGTTTTTTTTGTTAACAAAAAGATTGACGCCTTTGCCTTCCGAAATAGGCTGATTACAAAATGACGCAACAAGCTCTGACGCGTATCCTTTGCCCCGGAAAAATGGATCCGTAAAAACGCCGCCTATTTGACAGCGCGTATATGAATCGGCGTTGATATTTACTTTTGTAACCAAGCGTCCCTCAAGTTCACCGGCCAGAACCTGATTCCGAATGATCATAGATTCAACGAGGTACCTGCAGCCTGCGGGATTAAAGGTTCCGTTCCTGGGAATCACTTCTTCAATCTCATATTGCTTATGTAGTTCATAAAGATTTTCAACATCGTTTGCGTGAGGTTTTTTGATGATCAACTTTGAATCATTTTTTGGGGAATATGACGGAAGCGTATCCAGCGTCATGAGAAAAAAATCTTTTGAATCACTGGGGACGCGTCCGCATCGGTTCAGCATCTTTTCAATCTGTAAAACATCATTGCCGCATCCTTGAATCGCGTAAACAGGATTTTGCATAAGCAGTAAACGCGCGAACCGGGGAACAGGAACCGGATCGATATTGTTGAACACGGGGAATAGGACTCTGCCGGAATAGAATAAAAGCGCATTGATAATGCCGCTTTCACCGCAAAGTTTCCATACCTTGTCTTGTTTCTGTAATCCTTTTTTGAACTTTGCGGCGGGAGCTGTACAAAAACGTTCGTGTTCTTTTAAGAAGGATTCAACTCCTTCAAAATTATTCCGTCTTGAAGAAATCCAGCGGTACTTGTTACTCATCGCAGAGCTTCCATAGTTTCTGATTCAAAAGGCAGAACACCTTGAAAAGGAATCCGCCCAAGCATTGCCGAAAAGCCCGCGACAAAAGATGTTGGAGCGTAACTGTATACCGCTATCGCGGCGTCCACCCACGATGCGTCTTCAAGATGTATAGGAGTTAATACTGAAAAGACAATGATTCTTTTTCCTAAATCTTTTAAGCTGTTAAGCAGAACCGCGTCATCATCATCGGACAAACAAAAGATTATTGTGTCTGATTGACGGGCGGCATAACGCAGATCGGGAATGTTCCTTGAAGACGAAAAACGGAATGTTTCAGCGTCGGGGAACGCGGCTTTTCCGCAGTTAATAAAATCCTGATAGTATCCGGCAAGCAAAATCTTTCCGGCTGTTTCAGCGTTTAAAGGGAAAAGACTTGTTCCTTGATCTTCCCCGGAATCTTTGATAAGCGTTACCGATCTTGCCGCAAGGTTCAAAAAGAAAGCTTCACCTTCCGGGTCCGGAAAACCGGTTTGAACTTTTTCCAAATCGGGAATGTAAGGAACGGCGCTGTCGTTTTGGAGATACTCCAATTTTAATGTTAGGATTCGGAACGCCGCATCGCGGACACGGTCTCTGAACTCCGGTTCCTGGTTCATGGAATTGAGCAGCATAGTCCAGATTGGATCATAGATATCCGGTGTTTTTGATAACATGACAATATCATTTCCCGCAAGCAAAGCCTGCTTCGCCGCCCTCGATAAACTGCCTGCGCTCACAGCGGCTCCGTTCATCATTAAATCATCGGTGATGATGACTCCGGTGAAGCCAATTCTTTCGCGGAGCAGATCCGTCAAAAAATATTTTGAGAGAGAAGCGGGTTCCGATCCTGCCGGAGTGTTTGGGAACGCGAGATGTCCGCTCATAATTGCGGGAATATTTTCTTTTGAAAGTACACGGTAAGGAAGCAGTTCTCTTTCCCAAAGCAGATCAATATCCGCGTCGATTTCCGGAAGGGTTCCGTGCGAATCCAAGTCCGTATCGCCGTGACCGGGAAAATGTTTTGCCGTCGCCATAACTCCCGCGGCGGCCTGTCCCTTTACAAAAGCGGCTCCGAGGATTCCGGTCTTTACGGGATCATCCCCAAAGGCCCTTGGCCCGATCAGCCTGGAACCGGGGTTTGTGTATAGATCAACTGTGGGAGCGAAGTTCATGTTCACGCCAAGGAGCGCAAGTTCGCGGCCGATATAGTATCCGGCAAGATACGCGTCCCTGGGAACGCCCGACGCGCCGATAGCCATGTTACCCGGAGTCTCGCTTGTAACACCTTTTATGTGACGGACCCAGCCGCCTTCCTGATCTGTCGCAATCAACAGAGGGATGTGGAATCTGCCGCCGAGAGAAAGCTGCTGTAGTGTGCCGACTGTTTCGGCGAGCTTCAAGGTGTCGTCGGTATTCCAGCCGAAGATTTTGATTCCGCCGATGCCCCGATCTCTGACCCAATCTATAATGATGGGAGAGGGTTCGGCTCCGACCCAGCCAAGCATAAAAGTCTGGGCGAGAAGTTCCTCGCTGCTCATTTCATCTACGAGCGCTTTTGCAACTTCTGCAGGACTGCCCGGACTGTTGAAATCTATTCCTGAAAGAGAACACAAGGGCAGAATCAAAATGATGAAAAAGATAAGATGAGATAATTTCACCGGTATGCTTCGCCTTTCAATTCATCTATATATTGAGACGCGGCATGAGCCGCAACCGCTCCGTCCGCCGCCGCCGTAACAACCTGACGGAAAGGGCTTGCGCGGACATCGCCCGCGGCAAAAAGCCCTGGGATTGAAGTCCGCCTTGATTCATCGGTTATGATGCAGCCGCCTTCGTCTTTATCAACATCAGGAACTAAATCAGTTTGAGGAACAGAGCCGATAAAAATAAAAACCGCATCGACTTCTTCTTCATATATTTTTCCATCACTAATATGTTCAATGATAACCGATGAAACTTTTTGACCGCCTTTAATTTCCAAAAGCCGGGAATTAAAACGGACATCAATATGCTGATGTTTTAAAACTCGTTCCGCAAGTCCGCGCTGCGCTCTGAACCGGTCTTTCCGGTGAATGAGAATAACTTTCTCTGTGAGGTTGGACAAAAAGATTCCTTCATCGCAGGCGGAATCGCCGCCGCCTACTACGAGGATCTTTTTATTTTTAAAAAAGGGCCCATCGCATACAGCACAGTAAGAAACACCCCGGCCGTACAATTCTTTTTCACCGGGAATATTCAATCCTTTGTGCTTCGCTCCTGTCGCAATAATGACGGCAGGACTTTTCATAATGGTATCATCGCCCAAAGTCACGAAAAAAGTATGATCTTCTTTTTTGATCGATTGAACCGCATCGGGGATGATCCGGGCGCCAAAGGCTTCCGCCTGTTCTCTCATGTCATCGGCAAACTCCATGCCTGTTTTGCGGCTTACATTTCCCGGATAATTTTCCAATTTGTCGATTAAGAGAGCCTGCCCCCCCGGCGCCATCTGTTCGATAATTACGGTATTCAAATTAGCCCGCGCCGCATACTGGCCCGCGGTTAAGCCGGCAGCTCCGGCCCCAACAATAATCACATCGGCATCGAAAGTATTCATATATCGATCATCTCCCGGTTTTGCATAGCAGCATCATTATCTGTCCACTATAACGTAAACAACATTCCTTTTTTAAGTATACATTAATTCTATCATGTTGATAAAGAATGTTCTGTTGAGGTTGGGTATAGAGGACCGTTTAGATGGTGTTGATATGGAAAGAACAAGGAAAAGAAATGGATTCTTTTGAGAAAACTCCTCTGACACTTGTGTGCTGCCACTGCGCCGCAACTACCGTCAGGTACTCCTGCATTACCTTGGAATTATTCTTCGATTGAAAATAGTTTACAAGGTATATTCAGAAACACATCAGATCCGTTACTCATAATTTTTTTAAATCCTATTTTTTCATAAAAATTCGCATTATGATCTTTTGTTTGAACCAACCATTCAGAATTCGGAAAATGTTCTATGCACTTTTTAATTAATGTACAACCTATTCCGATTCTTTGATATTCTGGATCAACAGCTAAATCGTAGATTATTGATCTAAACATCTTGTCACTAAGTACTCTGACAAATCCAGCCAATTTTCTATTTTCCCAAGCAGAAATCACCAAAGTTGAATTGATAAATGGTACATTATATGCTTTTAACATTTCATCTGTTTCAGATCCATCTGACCAACCGACTAATGTAAAAATGTTATGTAATTGATCTATTGGCAAATCTTTTTTACAATCATCAAAAATAATATTCTCCATGATTTCCTCCTTCTTTGATAACAAGAGTTAAATGCGGATTATTTCAGGTTTTGGCTCTGTAAAACTAACAAGTAACATATTGTTCGCCGCAGAACCTGTCAGAATATAGTGGTCTTCATCGGAACTGCTGTTTTACTTTATTAAACTTTCAGCCAATATCATTATCGATTCTTTACTTAAATCCCTAAAACGGAATGCGTAGTATATATCATTGATCACATTTTCAGCTATAATTAGTTTTTGATTTTCTTTTCCAGTGTGATAATGCAGCATATTCATAAACAAACAGAGAGCTATTTTTGCATTTAACACATTATTTGATATACCGTTGCAATGGAATGGAGCTAATTTTATTATCCAAAAACACAACAAAGCACCTTCATTTATTTCACCCATCCTACATCCATCATAATAAATATAAAAATATATTCTCCGTTTTTCAACTCTTTCAATTATTTCATATATGATATCCATAGAGGTATCTATTTTTTTATAATCAACTTTAATTATATCAGAAATATTATGCAAATAGGATGCTATCTTTGTTAGCATTTTTTGAATTGTTTCTTTATCTAAAGGAGTAAAAACAGGGAATTGTTCAGGTTTATTTGCCACTATTCATTCCCGATAGACTGTATGATGTTAATTATTTGTTTCCCTTCGGGTGTGGTCCTTAAATCAGCCTCTTTTGATAACATAGCATCAAAAAAAGTTTCATCATCTGCCCTTAATCGAGAATTATAGACAGTTTTCTTTTCTGCTAAAAACTTGACATAAAGATCATCATCGAATACTAAATCCATTCTACCACTCTATGTTCAGATTCTAAATGTTTTTAACTATTTGTCAAGTGTGCGAATATCTGCATTCATGTAATATTTCCACAATTTCTTCTGTAGTTATATTCACTTTTAAATGTAACAAAGAACTTAATGTGATTTAGATACTTGCAAATTGGCATTCATAGCACATTTTCCTCAAGCCATCGTGCCACGCCATCATCATCGCAGTCACCGCAAATATAATCCGCGGCGGCTTTCGCTTCATCAATGGCATTCGCGACAGCAACACCGATTCCGCATTCGCGCAGCATTTCCACATCGTTATAATCATCACCAAAGGCGGCAATATTTGAAAATGACAATCCGTAATGCTCCGCGATTTCTTTTACCGCGTTTCGTTTACGGGCTTGCTTGTTCATTACCATGAGAACTTTGTTTTCGGCAACTTCCCAATACAGATTTTCTCCAAGCAGTTCCGATATGATGTCTATCTCAGTTCTTTCGGCAGTTATAAACAAGATTTTATCAGCGGGTAATTTGGGCAGGTTACGAAAATCTGTTATGGCAGCATCTTCGCCAGGCCATGTTATTGAAGCATCAAAATTAGCATACAACACATCGTTGATTTCAACGGCAGCTCTTATCCCATGCAACTGTTCCGCTTCTTTAAGCAAATTGTTTGTAATATTATACTCGATGCCGATTTTCTTAAATAGTTTGCTGCCGATTTCAATTACAGCTCCGTTATGATAAACACAAGCATCGTTTTCTATGTTTATGTTAAGCCATCTTTTTACCGCCCGAACAGGACGTGCCGTAGCAAATACAATTTTAATCCCCGCGTCATGGCAACGGCAAAAAATTGAAGCGGTATACTCACTGACGGTCTTGTCTCTGCGGAGCAATGTATTATCAAGGTCAGTGACGATCATTTTTACGGCGCTTAAACATTTTCCCATTATTGTAATTCCTCCCCTTCTGCTCCACAAACCGCGGGAATTCTTTGTAATTCTTATTCGACGCCGCATCACTCACACGATAATTAATCGGAACTAAAACTATTTCTTTTCAAAATCTTTATACATCAAACTTGCTTGTACTCCTGTATTGTTTTGATATTTTCCGCTGGTATATTTCTCATATTCCCCTTCAATTGTGTGATAATAGATTTGACAAATTTCGATTTCAGGATATACCCGGATTGGGTGGACACAATGAATTTCCAATGTCCAATAACCGGAAAACCCCACATCGCCAAATCCCGCGGAAACATGAATAAATAACCCCAATCGTCCTATGGAAGAACGGCCTTCTAACATCGGGACATAATTTTCGGTTCTTGTATATTCTACTGTTCTGCCTAAATATAATGTATTCGGTTCCAGAACAATGCCTTCATCAGGTATACAAATTTTTCTAAAATTGTTTGCTTTTTTCATATCGAGAATTTCCGTATCATATACCAACAATTCATCTGACAATCTTAAATTATAACTGTTGGGATTTATCTGATTTTCATTATAGGGATCGATGAATATATTTTTGCCTAACTGTTTCTTTATTTCTAATCCGGATAATATCATTCATTCCTCCTCGTTACTTGTTATATACTAATTTCTAACTGTTCATTGTAATCTACACATCCAAGTCCGACACTTAAAGTTATATGCTAAACAAACAGATGCCAAGCGTATTGATTTTATCATGTGCAAATAACTTTGAATATGGATCGGCGCATAAAAATCAACAACCTCGCCGCAGAGCTCGATGCTGTGCATCGGCGAGGTATGTTGGTTCTGCTTTGGTGGTTGTATTCGGGTTTAATACCCATTTAATCTCACTTCGAGATTTTAGGAACGCCCCAAGGAGGCGGGGTATTAAACCCTCAACACGAATAAAATACCGCATCGAACTCCGTTATTTCACATTCTGAATTGCTGAAAAAGCAAGCAAAAACCAAGAAAAGAAAAAGATGTGTGACTGGCAGCTTTGCGTTACTATTTTAAAAGCTATTGTACACTAAACGGATTTTTTTGATCATGGGCTTGTGCGTTATGCAAAAAATCATCAAGAGGAATATTAGAAAAATAATCTCGCTGCCATTCGGTATAATCGAAACTGTCCCTTAACAACGAAGAAATAAAAACTTCCGTTTCCACAATGCCTAAGGATTTTATCAGACATTCCATGCCTTCTTTTCTGATTACTGTGGTACTACGCATTTATTTCCTCCTCCAAATCTTTCAAAAATGTTATCGGTGGAGGCTGTTGCAAAACTCCCG
>DBDH01000079.1:4615-61463 GCA_002293455.1 Treponema sp. UBA937 | reverse complement strand
CAAAACTAAGCCGGGAAGAACGGCTTGCCGCTTTAAAGACTTTCAGCGAAAGTCTTTCGGAAAACCGTTCTTCTGGGAATTCTAAAGAATTCGGGAATTCTAAAGAATTCGGGAATTCTAAAGAATTCCTTGAAGTGAATAACCATATTCACACGATTTACAGTTTCAGTCCTTATACTCCCGGCATGGCGGCGCTTAAAGCGCGGGAAGCGGGACTTGGGGCGGCGGGTTCTGTTGATCATGATTCCATTGCCGCGGCCGGGGAGATGCACGAAGCCTGCGCCATGCTCAACATGGGAAGCTGTACGGGCTTTGAAGTCCGGGTAAGTTTCAAGGAAGATTCCGAGGGCAGACCCGCTCCCTGGGCAAACCGGAAAATCAATAACCCCGATTCTCTCGGAATTGCTTATATGACCGTTCAGGGAATTCCGGTTTCCGGGATTTCCAAAGCGAATGAATTCCTCCGTCCTTTAAGAGAGGCGCGGCGCGGAAGAACGGCGGTGATGACGGAACAGGCAAACGTCATGCTAAAGGAAGCGGGAATTCCGCTTATCGATTTTCAGATTGATGTTGTGAATCAATCCAAATTTGCCGAAGACGGAGGCATCACCGAGCGCCATCTCCTTGCGGCCTTGGCGGAAAAACTTATCAAACACTTTGGAAAAGGTTCCGGCCTTGTCGAAGGCATTGCGTCAACGTTTTCGGTAAAGCCTCCGCCAAAGATTGCCGCGCTTCTTTCGGATGTGAATAATCCTCATTATCTTTTTGATCTTTTAGGCATTCTCAAATCGGGTTTCCTGCCGCGGATATTTATTCAGCCGGGGCCTGATGAATGTATTCCGGCAAAAAAGGTCTGCGGCTTTGCCGCGTCCATCGGGGCGATTCCTTCTTATGCCTACCTTGGAGATGTGGCGGAATCTCCCACGGGGGATAAAGCGGCGGAACATTTTGAAGATGATTTCCTCGAACCCCTCTTTGATGAACTCGTCAAGACGGGATACCTCGCCGTTACCTACATGCCGCCGCGGAATACGGAAGCCCAATTGAAAAAGGTTCAGCGGCTTTGCAAAGACCGGGGGTTGATGGAAATTTCCGGCGTTGACATTAACAGTTCCCGGCAGTCCTTCAACTGCCCCGAAGTCTTGCAGCCGAGTTTTCATCATCTTATTGATACGACATGGGCGCTCATTGCTCATGAATGGCTCAGTTCCGCCGATGCGGATTTGGGGCTTTTTTCTAGGGACAATCCTTTGGCAGGGGAAAAACTTTCCGTCCGCTTGGCGGTGTACGCGGCGGCGGGCAGGGATTTGGATTTACGGCATCCCGAAGCATCGGGATATGAAATCGCGCTTAAACTGAAACAAGGGAGTTACAAGCTATGAATGAATCATTTAGCAGTATGCTACCGTCGCTTATTAGGGGGCTCTATGTTAATGCCGCGGGAAAGCCTTTCGCGGTAGTTTCCGGCGGGGTGCTTTCGCCTTCTGTCCCGAAGGAAGTTCTTTCAATCAATATTGAAAAGTTCGATAGAACAGATGAAATTGATGAACAGGCTTTAGCCGCGTTTTTCAGCGGTCAATTTTCCGCTTTGAATACCGATGCCTCGGATGGAAAGATAACACTTCCTTCCTGTATCGCGGTCGGTTTGCATGATAATGAAAAAGCCTTGTTTTGGGTTGACGAAGATATTGACGGAGCCCGGCGCCGGATGAACGAAAAAGATGCATCTCCGCTTTTAGTAGAAAATCTTACAGTGAAAAAGTTTCACGCGACTGCAAACGCAAGATCATCCGTAGTCAAAAACAAAATTGCCCTTGTTACGGGAGGCGCCCAGGGCTTTGGCGAAGAAATCGTCCGGGGGCTTGCGGGTTCCGGGGCTTTGGTTTTTATCGCCGATATTAATCTTGCGGGCGCGGAAAAACTGGCTGGAATCATCAACACAGAGGAAGGGAGGACCGCCGCTCTTGCGGTTGCTGTAAATGTGTCCGATGAAACGTCTGTCCGGGAAATGTTTACGTATGTTGAGAAAACAGCCGGGGGCCTTGATCTCTGTATCAGTAACGCCGGAGTGCTTAGAGCCGGAAGCGTGTTGGAGCAGGACCTCAAGGATTTTGAGTTTGTTACGAACATAAACTATACCGGCTTTTTTATTATCTCTAAATTTGCGGGGCTCTTGTTTCGCAGGCAGCATCGAACCGCGCCGAATTGGAAAACCGACATCATTCAGATCAATTCAAAATCCGGCCTGGAAGGTTCCAATAAAAACGGAGCATACGCGGGCGGAAAATTCGGCGGTATAGGATTGGTTGCAAGTTTCGCCCTGGAACTCATTTCTTACAACATCAAGGTGAACGCGGTATGCCCCGGCAATCTTTTAGACGGCCCGCTCTGGTCCGATCCTGAGCGGGGGCTTTTTGTGCAATATTTGAAAAGCGGGAAAGTACCCGGGGCAAAAACCGTCGCCGACGTGAAAGCCTTTTACGAAGCAAAAGTCCCCATGAAACGCGGTTGTACCGGCCCTGACGTTATGCGCGCCGTATTCTATATCGTGGAACAGGAATACGAAACCGGCCAGGCCATACCGGTCACCGGCGGACAGGTGATGCTGCATTAATCGGATTCGGCATAACGCATAAAGGGGAATGATTTGAAGGCTCCGGTATTTTCATAACCTTTCAATCAACCCTTCAACGGCCTTTACATAATCTTCTGTTTTTTTTGCCATATAGCGGATGAACGGATTGTTGACTGTCTTTCCGGCAACTGCTTCCATTTCTTTCTCATTCCGGTAGGTGATGCCCCGGAAAGGATCGGAAAAATCTCTGTCTCTGCTTTTGTACACTTGATCGTTTATCCAACGCTGTGTGTGAATAAGATTGTTTAATTCCCGCTTGAAATCATCCAGCGTGATAGATTCATGTTCCAAAAAGGCCAAGACTGAATAAGCATGTTTCAGTTTATCAAGAGGATATTGTTTTGCCGCGTCCGCGTAAAAAGCATGAATGCCGTTCCAATTATCTATTGCCCCCTCTTTTATTTTTTGCCGGAGAATTTCAATACGGAACGAAGGAATAATTTGTCCGCCGAAATTAACCCAGTCACTGATTCTGCCGTATTCATTCTCTGCCTGCTGCTTTTCTTCATCGGGCGCATTAATACGATCAATCATTTCATCAAAAGTATATGACGGATGTTCTATGAGATAATCCGCCAGGGTTTTATACGAATAATAAAAAAGCATTTTCTTGTAGGATGCAATAGCCCGGTCCGGTTTTAAAATTACCGTTTTTCGTTTGGAACGTTCCAATCCATGCACAGGAAGTATTTCATTGGGAATTGATACATCGGGTTGCCGCATCCAGCCTTTTAACTTTTCCAAGGCTGAGATGATTTCTTCTGCCGTATCGGGAGCAAGATAATTATTTTCGATTCTCTGAATTTTAATTTTTCGTCTGTCGCGGTTTTCACTTTTCCAGGAATTTCTTTCCAGTGCGTACATATTGTACATCCAAAAATAAGCGGGCATTACTTCCAGCCGGTTTTCTTTAATGTTATTACTTACAAGAGAAAAGGGAATGTCGATGTTGAGTTCATAAGGATAAGTGCTTTGTGCGATAAGCGTGAAGCCGGCAAAGCGGCTCGAATGTTTCAAGCTCACCGCAAGGCCGGGCCAGAATCCGCGGCCTGCCCGGATTTCACCGTCGTTTGCCCGGCTGTTATGGTTCGATCCTATTGTGGTTCCCGCGGCCATATTGGACATTCCGCCAATCAAACTTGCGATAAGAAATGAATTGTTGTGGTGCTGTTCATGTACGGGGAACACGAGATTATTTAAAATTTCACAGCATGATACAGTAGAATTGTCACCAAGAACAGAATGGATTAATCTTGCTCCGTATTTTAAATTTGAGTTTCTGCCTATTACGAAACGGACCGCTTTCGCTCCGTAAAAAATA
Source organism: Treponema sp. UBA937 (assembly GCA_002293455.1). Classification (GTDB taxonomy): domain Bacteria; phylum Spirochaetota; class Spirochaetia; order Treponematales; family Breznakiellaceae; genus UBA937. The sequence goes on along the minus strand of DBDH01000079.1, from coordinate 57,507 downwards.
CTGCATCCGTAACCGACAATTCCGTTTACGAGTTCCACCCCTTCGCCGATTTGCGTTTGTTCATCTTCCGAAGAAAGAACGGTAATGTTCTTTAATTTGTTTGCGCCTTTAATGTAGGCCGCATTGCCGATTTTTACATCTTTGATAATCTTACAGCTTTTGATCACCGAATCGGAACCGATTGTTCCATACATTCCCCTGCTGCCGCCGTATTGCTGCTGAGTGATTTCTTGTAAGCGCCGGCAAAGTTCTTCGTCATCGCGGTAAGCTGCCCAAAGAAAAGCGTCCGCGGGAATCTGGTCCTCAAAAGGAAGAATTGATCTTCCGCCGGCTTCATTCATCACATCGATCCAAACCCGGACATCTTCGGACTCGCCTTCTTTAACGATTCCGTTTCCAAACTTCGCGTGATCGGTGCATTGCATTTCATCGATGTGGGAAAGTATCACCCTGCTGCCGGTGATGTAATGAGATATATATCCGCAGTCCTGTATCGCCGCGTCATCGCCAATGTCCGATGCAATAATTACGCTGTTGCGGATTCCCGCGGGAATGCAAAAATCGTGATATTTTAAAACGATGCTGCGAAGTTTTCCAATCCTGACGAGGCCGTAAAAGCGCGAGTTCACAATCAATTCGGGATCGAAAGGGTCGCATACAAGAACATCATTCCAGTTAGAAGAAATATTGTGATTCCTGAGCAGGATTTCTTTTTCTTGCTCCGAGAGATTCCGCCAGTTCTGTGAAACAGATTGCGTATTACGAATCCAATATTCGTCCATTCCTTTCGGGATGAAAGATTCATCAATAAAATCATATCCATAACGTTCAGCAGGCAATAAGGTAACACTCATGAAACACTTCCTCTTTGCTGTAAGATTGAGAAACAGGCTTTTTAAAAACTACCTGAATTTGAAGATTGTCTCAAGTATTGTGAAAAGAAAGCAGAAGGGCGGTTAATTTCTTGCCGGTTTATTCGCTCAAAGAATCAAATAACTTCTTAAAAGGAGAATTCTCTTTTTTCAATTCCCGGGAACCCCTTGTTATTTTACAAAGGGATAAGCCTAATTTTCTGGCAACTTCCCGCTGGGGAACTTTATGTTCCAGTTCCTTAACCAACGCCCAACGAGCGGCAATATCGGCACTTTCGGCGGGCGTAAGAAGTCCCTGCAGGAACGACTTAATGAGCAGAGGGTCGTCTACCTTTGCCAAGGCGCGGGAAAGTTCGGAAATGTTTTCGTCAACACGCGGATCGTCTATTGTCATGCAATTAATAGTATATCATGAAAGTTCGCTGAGAGCAAATGCCAGAGCGGAAATATCAATTATATAGAGAACAAAGATTTTAGACTCAATGTAAGCAGTACTGCCTTAGATTCGTGTATCCTGAATAATTTCCAGCAATTCTTTTGGAGTGTTGATTATCCGTTCGGCTCCGGCTTTTTCCAGGACAGAGCGGTCCCGGAATCCCCAGCTTACACCTACAGCGTGGCAGCCTGCGGCTTTTGCGGATTCTATGTCAACTTCGGAATCACCAACAAGAATATTGTCTCTGGGAGCGGAATCGAGCTCGAACAGAATTTCCCAAACCGCCTCCGGATCGGGTTTTCTTGGGACGCCTACTCTTTCTCCAAGTACAAGAGAAAAAGTTCCCGCGGGAAACAATTCCTCGGCGATTCTTTTGGCTAACAGATCGGGTTTATTCGTCAATACCGCCGTTTTTATTTTCAAGCTTTGTAACGCCGTTAAAAGTTCGGGGATTCCCGGATAGGGGCGGGAAAACGCGGCGGGAGCTTCTTCATAATAGCGGAAAGATTTTTCATAGACCGCCTCGACTGTTTCATCGTTCCGGGATTCCGGAGGGAGCGCGTGAAAGCATAGATTCCGCCAGCCCCGGCCGATCATCAATATATAATCATCCTTTTGATGTATCGGAAAATGAAAATCTTCCAACGCGCGATTTACCGCACGGGAAATATCTTCAAGAGTATCGACGAGCGTTCCGTCAAGATCGAATATTACGGATTTAAATTTCATGGATTAAGCATATCGTTTTAAAGATTTTATGCATAGCAACAGAAACGATTGTCTCTTTCTTTATGAAATAGATTATAATTAATGAGAATTGTGGTTTATACAAAAAGGGGGAATTCATGAAAATTGCTTTGCTTGGGGCTGGAGCGATTGCGAAAAAAATGGCGTATACTATCAGTAAAATGAAAACTGCGGAAGCGTATGCTGTAGCGGCCAGGGATTTGACTAGGGCGGAAGAATACGCAAAAACATACGGTTTTAAAAAAGCCTATGGTTCATATGAAGAAATGCTCCGCGATCCGGAAGTTGCGTTGGTGTATATCTCAACACTTATTTCTGATCATTATCAGCATATGAAAATGTGTCTGGAGGCGGGGAAACCGGTGCTTTGTGAAAAAGCGTTCACAGTGAATGCGGTTCAGGCAAAGGAAATAGTACAGTTATCCAAGAAGAAAAATCTTCTTGCCGCGGAAGCTATCTGGACGAGGTACATGCCCATGCGGAAAGTAATCGATGATGCTGCCGCAAGCGGAATTATCGGAAATATTTCCGGACTAACGGCCAATCTTTGCTATCCTGTTTCCGGAAAAGAACGGCTTCAAAGGGCTGATCTGGGCGGAGGAGCTCTGTTGGATATCGGGGTGTATCCTATCAATTTTGCTTTAATGACATTTGGAAAAGATATAAAAAAGATTGATAGTACCGCTATTCTGACGCCTCAAAAAGTTGATCTTTCGGAAAGCATCACATTTACGTATAAAGATAACAGGATTGCTGTACTTCATTCCAGCATGAATACCAACAGTGACAGGCGCGGCATGATTTACGGTGACAAGGGATACATCGAAGTTCTCAATATCAATAATTGTGAAGGGGTGAATGTTTACCTTTGGCAAGATAAAGCTGCAAAATTGATTAAGACTTACAAAACCCCTAAACAGATTACAGGGTTTGAATACCAGGTAGAATCCTGCATGAAAGCAATAAAACAAGGAAAAATTGAATGCCCTGAAATGCCTCATTCTGAAATAATACAGGTGATGGAAATATGTGATCAGTTGAGACAGAGCTGGGGAGTCAAACTCAAGGGAGATGTCAGGGTCGGTAAAAAATAAATTTTGACGAAGATACAAAAAACCGGTTCACCCGATCTTTATTTCTATAAAGAATACGAATGTACCGGTTTTCCGTCAACATGAGATTTCCCAATATTAAAAGGAAATAAACTTTTGAGCCGCACGGGATTCGAACACGTGACCCACGCCTTAAAAGGGCGTTGCTCTACCTACTGAGCTAGCGGCCCATGATTTTCACACTTTACAGAAATATTGCACAAAGGTCAATAGAGATGCGGTTCATTTTTTCAAATATGAAGAACCGCGCGAATTGTTTAAAACGATAGTTTTTTCAAAAGCCGTTCGCGCCTTTGATGCAGTTTGTTTCGGAATGATTCGGTTAAGCATTCTATTTGCAGAAGATCATCAGTGTAGTTCAGTGCCTGAATGCAGTCTTTCAGCCGCCATTCCGCGTCAATTACCATGTTGTTCAATACAGCAGCTCGGAGTGATGACGGAATTTCCATTTCCGAAAGCTCATGCAGAACAGACAAGCCTTCGTCATGAAATCCTTTTTTCATAAGGTCGTAACCGTGAAAGTACATGCATCTGGGATGTTTTCTTTCTACACAAAAGGCCATCAATGTTTCGGTCTGCTTTTTTAAAACAAGATTATCCGGAAAGCAGCGGGAAAAATCACGCCATCGTAAAGCGGCGGCTTCAATATCAAAAAGATGTTTCAGCAAAACATCCAAAGGTTTCGCGGATATTTCCGCCATCAAAGTAAAAAGCGAAGCCAGGCCTTCAATATCTTTTCTGTTATGATCGCAGATAGCGAGCAAGTCGGAAGGGTTTTGGCTGTTCAAAAAGTCAAACCATATTTGAGGCGCGAATGCTCCCGAAATGTCGCCGTTCCGGTCAAGTCCAAGAATCGATACTTCAATTTCCGCTTGAGAACAATTCGGCAGAATCCTTTTCCAAAGACGGCGGGCAGGATGCAGAAGATCGGTTTCATGATATTCAGGCGGCTTTATGCCGTTCATCAGGCAGCGGGTACGGAACAGTTTTGTATCGAAGGTTTTTCCGTTGTAGCTTGCAATAGTTTTATTTGTATCATGTAAAAAAGGAATAACGCTTTCAAGGAAATCCGGCTCCCCGGGATAATCCAGCAAAAGATATTGATCGATCTGTAACAAGTATTTCCGCGGTTCTGCCGCCGGGATAAAAAATCCCAAGGCTGCCAGGAACGCGGCGGTTCCGGCTCCTCCGGAAAGTCCCGTTGTTTCCAAATCGAAAAAAACCAAATCCTCAGGACTGATAATCTTTTTATGAAACTTTAAAAAATCCGGAACGAGAATTTTTATCTCTTCCGGCAGAACCGGAGATAATACAAATATGATATTACTGATAATAGTCCGTTTTAAAACTTTGTATCCTGCCGGAATCCATTCATCTTCAAAGCCGGATGGATGCTCTGTTGTGTTGTTTGGAACATGAGAAGCTGTTACAGGTTTTTCTGCCTGTGTCATGTTTCTGATCCGCTGTAAACGGTTTATAAGACTAGATGCCATGCTCTTTCATTCCGTAATTTCAGAGAGACTTCGGATAAACAATTTTACTCCTGCCTTGTGTTCTCCCGGTCCGACACAGGAAGGACAGCCTTCTTTGCAGGGGCAGTCATCAACTACGCGCTGAATGGTTTTAAATATTTCTTTTACATGAGTTATAAGCGACTCAGCCAAGCCTGTTCCGCCGGGGTACTTATCGTATAAATACAGGGCAGGCAGACCGAAATGAGTATCCCGTACACGGGGAGCAATTCCCAAATCCTTGGGATCGCAGAGCAGATACAGCGGCGCGATTTTTTTCATCAAAGTTCCGGTTCCGCTCAATATCGATCCTATCGCTTCTTCATCAAATTCCCGAAGCGCGTTTCCGGATGCTGTTTCAGGACCAAAAAGAAACGTTAAAGTCCGTGTCTGCATTTCTTCTTCCGGAAGTTCTATCGTACCGAATCCGATATTCTCGTGCGTATGAAATCTAAGTTTTTTGAATTTGGTCACTTGGGTTCGGACGAGTACGTCTCCCAACACCGCGCTGCAGGCGGGAGCAGAATCATCATTTTGAGTTAACAAAAACCGCTCATCTTCCGACAAAACTTTTATGTCGGTTTTTACCAGTCCGTCGGTAAAGTAATTAACATCGGCTTCATTCACAAGGCACTTCCGGTTTTCAATGTCGAGAGATTCTACGAGATATTGTCTGCCCCGGTGAATATACACCGCGTTTTTAAAAATCAGTTCTTTGGCGCTTGGTCTGTCCATCTCGCCTATCACTTGGTTCCGTCCCTGGGTGATGTCAACTATAACAACGTTATCGGCTATAGCTGACCTCAAGCTGATGCCTTCAGCCGGATACGATTGATTTGCCCAAAACCATTTTCCGCCGGTGTGACGAAGAATGCCGTCTTCCTCAAGAAAACCTAACACTTCATCAATATCCTTGCCGAAAGGGTCTTCGCCGTTTTCAATCATTTCATCGCGGAAGGGGAGTTCAAAGGCGGCGCATTTAACATGGTCCGTTAATATATACGGATTCTGCGGATCGAGCCGCCCTTCCTCCGAACCTGTTCCAAAGAACCATTCGGGATTTTGGATGATAAACTGATCCAGCGGGGATGATGTAGCAATAAACACAGAAACGGATACACCGCCCCGCCTTCCGGCCCTTCCGCTTTGCTGCCAGAACGAATTAAATGATCCGGGAAAACCTGCTACAATTGAAGCATCCAATCCTCCGATGTCAATTCCCAGTTCCAGGGCATTTGTTGAAACAACTCCCTGAATCGTTCCTTCCCGAAGACCCTTTTCTATTTCGCGGCGTTCATTGGGAAGAAGCCCTCCGCGGTAAGCCTCAACTTTTATGTGCTGGTTTTCTGTGTAAAGGTTTTTCAAATCTTCGTTAACATAACTTGCCGCGACTTCCGTTTTCACGCGGGAATGGGCAAAGAGAATCGTTTTTATTCCCGCTTTCAAAAAAGCAAGCATCCATCGGCGGCTTTCCGTAACCGAACTGCGGCGGATTCCCTGGACGGCATCAACCAAAGGAGGATTGTATAGCACAACGATTTTTTCACCGCCGGGAGCGCCGTTCTTATTAACAAGCGCGGTTTCCTCACCAATCAATGATTCCGCCAATTCTTTGGGATTTGCAATCGTGGCGGAACAAAGAATGAAGCGGGGATGTGAACCGTAAAAAGCCGCAATACGTTTTAAGCGCCGAATGACATTTGCTACATTGCTTCCGAAAACACCGCGGTACGTATGCGCTTCATCGATAACGATAAATTTTAGGTTGGAAAAAAACTTAATCCATTTGGGATGATTCGGCAAAACTCCGGCATGAAGCATGTCGGGGTTTGAAATGATAATCCTTCCCGTATCCCTCGCCGCGGTTCGGAGCGAATCCGGCGTATCGCCGTCGTATGTGCAAATTTTCACCGGGAGCGCTTCATCGGAAGATTTTACTAATTCGTTCAATTCCGACTGCTGATCCTGGGAAAGGGCTTTTGTGGGAAACAGATACAAAGCCCGCGCTTGTTCATCTTGCAGCAGAGTCTGCATAACAGGAAGATTATAACAAAGCGTCTTCCCCGAAGCCGTGGGCGTAACAACAACGACATTTTTTCCGTTTTGCACCTGCTCCCAAACTTCTCCCTGGTGAGAATAAATTTGAGTTATTCCTTTTGCGCGGAAGGCATCGGCAATTCTCTTGTCTAAATCTTTGGGGAAAGGAACATAGCTTCCGTCTCTGGTTTTTATATGTTTTGTAACCGCGATTCCCCGGAAAAATGCAGGATCGTTGAGAATTGTATTCAGAAGATTTTCGTTATCCATATTGTTTTATGATAACTTCATTAACAGCGAAAAGTATATACCCGGATAATGATACTTTACGCGGAGTACAGCATGTTTTCTTCATGGAGGGAATTCAGAAAACAGGGCTGTCCTTGCTTTGCAGACAGTCCCGTTTCCATAAGCCGTCATTCAACTTTAAATCGGGAAACTTCCTCCATCAGAGTGTCGATACTCTCCCGGTTCTGTACGCACAGATCATTAACGTGATGTACCGCCGTATTGATCTCTTCCGCGCCATGGGCCATCTCGTTTATGCCTCCGGCAATCTCCTGGGTTGTCCTCGCAAGATTTTTACTCTCCTGAATGACTTCCTTTGAACCTTCAAGCATCTTCTGGGAGCCGCCTCTTACCTGTTGGGTGATCTCGTTCACATCACCAACAGCCTCAAGAATCTGCTTGCTACCCGTTCCCTGCTCTTCCATCGCGTTACGGATATTCTGTTCCTGATCCGCCACGGTTTTGACGCCGGTGTCAATGGCCTCAAACTTGTTCAACACATTTTCCGTGGACCGGGTCATCTTGTCGATAGAGCCCTTAATTTTTTTCAGTACCGAACTGATCATCTTGGATTGTTCACTGGAACTTTCCGCCAGCTTGCGGATTTCATCGGCCACCACCGCGAATCCTTTGCCCGCCTCGCCCGCGTGAGCCGCTTCAATAGCGGCGTTCATTGACAGCAGGTTGGTCTGGCTCGCGATGTTTTCCATCACTTCGTTGATCTCCATCAGACCTTCAGAATCGCTTGCAATTTCCTGAATATCCGTTACCACTTCCTGCAGCCCGGTGCGGCCCACATCCGAAGCGGAAGACAATTCATTCACATTTTCCGCATTCTTCATCAGCGTATGGGTCACCGACTGGATGTTTGCCAGCATTTCCTCAATTGCCGATGAAGACCGGGCTACACTGTCCGCCTGTTTTTCCACCTGACCGTTGAGCTTATCGATATTGACCGTGATCTGCTCCATAGTAGCGTTGGTCTCGGTTACGCTGGCGCTCTGGTTGATTACACGGCCCTTGATGTTCTGAATGGAGGTGGTAATTTGATTTATGGACGCGGCAGTACGGGTCATGTCATTAACAAGATCGTTGCTGGTATCGTAAACGGACGCAGACTGTTTTTTGATGACGATAATAAGTTTTTTGATTTTTTCCAGAGTCAGATTAAAGTAATAAGCCATGTCGCCGATTTCGTCTTTACTGGTAACGGTAAGCTGTTTTGTGAGGTTTCCCTCTCCTTCGGATATCTCTTTGAGTATATCCGCCACAGACCGAATAGGCTTTAACAGCATATATTTGCAGCTTAGAATATTTGCGGTAATCGATAATAGTAAAATTACGGCGGCCATGATGACAAGCTGTATAACCTGCTTGGTATTATTCTGATGGATGAGGCTTTCGATTGTTGACATTTCTATGCCGATAAATAAAATACCGATAATTTCCCGGCTGTTCCCCGAAAAAACAGGCTGATATTCGGTAAGATAATTCTTGCCAAGAATAACCGCCTCCCCTGTGTATGTTTTCCCGGAATTTACGGCTCCAAACGCGGCGCTGCCGGATCCCAGAAAGGTATCTACCGCCCGTTTCCCCGATCCGTCTACAATACTGGTACTGATTCGGCGGTAATCATTTTTATCCCGGACAAAAACAGTCGCCGCTATGCCCATATTTGCGGATACCGTATCCACAACCCCATACTGGTAGGCAAGAGGGGTACCATCTTCTCCTGTAAGCTCGCCGTTTTTTAAACTGAGCTGCCCATAGTTCTGATTGAGCAGATATGCGAAATTGACCATATCGCCTTTGAGTTTACTGTTCCCCATAAGGACGGCGGTTTCAAAGCTCGACCGTTCCAAAGAAAGGACGCTGGTTATGGAAAACACCGAAATCGCTATAAGCAGAAAAACGGCAGCTGTCCCTGATAATTTTACGAGCAGCCCTGCGCGTATCTTCTTTGCATCACTTTTGATACTCATTGCATCTCTCCTTACCCATCCGCAAAACTTTAAATTATTGATGATTATCAGCAGATAACATCTCAAAAGTCAAGCAAAAGAACCAGGGAAGCAGCAATATAGTCAATAGAGTTTAGATGTTTTCTTACTGCGTATTTAACATAGCCAAAGATGCCTGAATCCATTCATCAGCGTCTTTTTTGTAGGTACTTTGGACAAGCAAAAACTCAAAAAGAGCTTCTTGAGGATCCTCCGTAAAATAGTAACTTTGGCCTAAATAAAACCGTGCTCTGGCTTCCGCTTGGCTTGTCCGGGGGACTGATAAATATTGATTAAGCTCGTTCTTGGTACTCTGCCAGTCCCTTTTTGTAAATGAACCTTGGACAATCACTTTTAGCGCATAATCCCCGCTGCCGAAACCGGTATCCATATCTTCCGCGAATACCTTGGGATATTTCCGAAATTGCTCCCGGTCTTCATAAGAATGATTTCCGGTGATATCTAAAGCAGCTTTTGCCGCATCCGGACTTAAAGGAACGGGAGCAGGCAGTTCCGGCAGATTATTTAGCCCCGAAACAAGATTATTCGTGGAGATAATCGGCAGGGGCATGGATCGCAGATCGTTTCTCGCTGTTTGCGTGTCCGATGATTTTAAGGGAATTTCTACCGGGTTTCTCGTGGTATTTATTCCCGGTTGAATCCGGATATTCCCCCGGGAAATATCTTCTTCATACACAATTGAATAATAGTAAGGAATGCCCGGCACAGGATAATCAATGAAAGGAGATGTTACGCCGGATTGGACAATAACAGCCCTCAAAAGATCCTGGGGAGTCCGGAGCTCCTCGACACTGCGGTAGAGAACGGGGGTTTTTGCGGTGCCGTCAGTTCTAAAATTGACGGAAACGGCATCCCCATGAACGGACGCCGAAATGGATTCAATTCCGGTAACCGGGGAACGCATCGGAGCTTGAGGCTGCTCCTGAATAACGGACAATTGACCGACAATCCCCTCATGAACCAACACAGTGATAATATTTCCCAAAGGGATGGCTACCTCGTATCTTCTTCCGTTGACATCGCTGCAAACAACAAAATAATGCCAGGTACCAGGTTCTTCTATTTCGTCAATATAAGAACCGGCTCCGTAAGGAACCATCATCGGGGCCGGGGGCAAAGGCGTAAAAGAACTCTCAAAGGGCTGCCTTGAACGGTACACATATACCGGTCCTTTCGCATCCATAGAATCTTTCCAGGTGAGACGGATGAGATTATTTTTTGCCTCAATTGTGAGCCTTGAAACAAAAGGCGCAAACACCGTTTCCTGGGCAACGACAATTCCCTGAGAAAACAAGAGAAACGAAAATATCATCAAAGCGTACAAAAATACCTTTTCTTTCTTCATGTTATATTAATTTTCGGCAAAAATCGGCAAAATTTCAATATAAAGAAGCAATTGCAAGAATTCTTACACAGAGGAGCATTATCGATTTAACAGTTTGACATAATTATTGCTTTTTCGTAACATATATGTATGTTTGTTTCAATTGCGCTGGATGTAGGATCGGAAGAACGGGCAAGAGAACTAGCAAGTCTTTTGGCCCAATACGGGTTTGAGAAGGTACAGAGGGGACTCTGGGAATCGGCTTTTATTTCGCCCCTAACCCTTAACCGGGTCAAGAAAGACCTTGACAGAATGTGTGACGCCTTTGACAGGCTGCGTCTTTTTCAGTTTCCTGTTGACGGAACTCTGGTGTTAACTACGTTAAGGGACAAAAGGTGGAGGCGTCTTGTGGCCCGCGGAGGCAGTGAAAAACCTGCTCCCGCTCAGCCCAAGGTTGTTCAATCCAAAGTTATAAGGAAAAAACCGTCAAAACCGTAAGCTCTTAGTCTTATCACTATTGGAGAAAGTCTTTATACTCAAAGTAAAAGAGGTTATTATGATTTTAAGTGAATTACGCGGACCGATAGAAGAATTGAAGGCCCAAATCCATGACACAAGGAGGCGTCTTTGACGGCGCTGATTTTGGTACAAAAATTGCCGAATTAGAAGCGATGGCCGGTTCTGAGGGTTTTTGGAATGATAGTTCCAGGGCTGAAAAATTGATGGCGGAATTAAAGGCTTTAAAAGCCCACTACGAACCCTGGAAAGACCTCACCGCTGAAATTGATGATCTTGAAGTGCTTCTGGAACTTGCGGAAGACGAAAATGATGAATCCCAGGCCGCCGAAATCGAATCCGGTTTAAAGGACATTCGGTCCAGATATAATAAGCAGAACATCTATGAACTGATGCCCGGCGAAGTTGACCGGAACGGCTGCTTCCTTATGATTCATGCCGGCGCCGGCGGGACTGAAGCCTGCGACTGGGCATCAATGTTATATAGAATGTATATCCGCTGGGCGGAACGCCGGAATTTTTCCATAGAAGAAGTTGATATGCTCGAAGCGGAAGGAGGCATCAAATCCGCCACGGTGCAAATTACGGGTGATTACGCTTACGGTTATCTGAAAGGCGAATCCGGCGTACATCGGCTGGTTCGTATTTCTCCGTTTGATTCCAATGCCCGGCGGCATACTTCCTTTGCGTCGGTGTACCTTTTTCCTGTTATTGATGACTCTATCGAAGTTGATATCCGCCCCGAAGACCTCCGGGTTGATACGTACCGTTCCGGCGGCGCGGGCGGCCAGCATGTGAATAAAACCGACAGCGCGGTACGTATGACGCACCTTCCGACCGGCATTGTGGTTGCCTGCCAAAACGAACGGAGCCAGATAAAGAATCGTGCTACGGCCATGAGCATGCTGAAAGCCCGTTTGTATGAATATTACCGCCAGGAAAAAGAGAAAGAAAACGAACGCTTTGCCCAGGAAAAGAAAGACATATCCTGGGGAAACCAGATTCGTTCTTACGTTTTCCAGCCTTATACAATGGTAAAAGATTACCGGACTAAGGCTGAAATGGGAAATATTGCGTCCGTTATGGACGGAGACATCGATCCCTTCATAGAGGAGTATTTGCGTTTTGCGTGGAAAAACAATAGCTGAAACAAATAGATTTTTCCGCAAAAAATGGTTTGTTTCGGTAATAGTGTGTTTTTTTCTCTGTTGTATGCATCTGCACGCGGGAGGTACGCCGGAAGAAACCGCGGTTAATCCTTTGTATACTACATGGACGCTTTCTATTACTCAATTTGATACATCCGGTTTAACGCCCGCAAATCAGATTATCGGAAACCTTGTCACGAGGAACATTGCTGATCATCTTTCATCCCTTAAAGCGAGAATCCGGTCCCCGGAAGAAATAGCGTACTACACCGAATATGCCTGGAGCGAGGCAAGGGTGAAATCCGCGGAGGCGCTGAGAGTAAAACGGGATGAACGGGACGCGCTGTTATTCAAAGGCGATACAAACTGGACTTATCAAAACAAATTAAAAACAATCGATGAAGCAATAGACGCGTTAGAAGAAAAACACACCCTTGTCGAAGCGGAATATCCCCTTGTTGCGGAACAGCCTGTTTTTTCTCTTTCCAAGCAGAATCTTTCGGGAACCTATCCCTCCGCTCCGGAAAACGGAATGGAATATTCGTTTTGTAAAGATCAAAACAGCGACGCTTTTTTGACCGGCGTTGTTTCAGAATATTATGGACGGATTCTTTTATCTATCAAACTATACACACTGTACAGCCGGTCCTATATCCATGAAGATTTTGTGTTGTTTTCCGTGGATGATCAGCAATCGGCTCTTTCTGAATTATCAAGCCGTTTGCGGGCTGTGCTTTCCGGCATTGAAGGCGCGGCAATCATTGTAAAAGCCGAACCAGAAGACGCTATCATTCTGTTGAATGATATGTACGCGGGCCGCGGAAGTTCAGGGGAAAAATTTATGGATTCGGGAGTCATCGTTGGCGAAGCGTTTGCGGAAGGTTATGAGACAAAAGAATTTCAGATTGATCTTTTCAACGGGGAACTCGCGGAAGTATTTTTCAACTTGCAGCCCATTGCCTATGAAGCTTTTCAGTTGGATACTTTTGATGGTTTGTCTTCATCGGTTTATCTTGGGTCAACTTTTATGGGGACAACTCCGCTCACGCTGCATCTTCCATCGAATCAATATGAATATATTACAATGGAAAATACAAGAGGCGAAGCCGCGTCATTTATTCATAGTGGAACTTCTTCTTCTGCCGTTATAACATTAAGTTTGGAAACAGATGACGAAAGAACGGTAGAAGATTACAGAAAAAAATTCTATGGTGCCTATGGAAGATTCTGGATTTCCCTTCCTTTGGCTTTTCTTGCGTATGGAGTATCGATTTCATCGATAAACGCGTCGAACTATTCCGGAAATTCTGTTATGTATGACAATGCGGTAATAACCCAAAATGTTTTTATTGGGTCCGCGGCAGTCGCCGGAGCTTTTCTGGCGGAAAGTTTGATAAGATTGGGAATATATCTGTATAAATCCAATTCGGCTGATGTGACTACAATTAAATAATGAGGAACGTATGGGATCGGTAAGTTTTGCGGAACGGATTAAACAATTTTTTGGCTTTAAGAATGCTATTTCCGAAGATGTGTTTGATGATTTAGCGGATCTTTTGATAGAAGGCGATTTTGGAGCGGCGGAGGCTTTTCACGTAGTAGAAGAATTACAAAACATCTGCAAAAAAAACAAATTGAGTAATGTAGAAGAAGTCCGGCCGGTTCTTGCGGAACTTTTGGAACAGAAAATTATTTTCAAGAATCCTCCGCTGTTGGATAATGAAAAAATGACGGTGATTCTTCTTTTGGGCGTCAACGGTGTCGGGAAAACTACATCCGCCGCGAAGATCGCAAACATGTATAAAAATAACGGCGTCAAAGTGATTCTCGCGGCGGCTGATACTTTCAGGGCCGCGGCTGTTGATCAGCTTGTTATCCACGGAGAGCGGCTGGGCATCAGGGTTGTAGCACACAAACAGGGCGGCGATCCCGCGGCTGTAATATACGACGCATTGGAGGCCGCAAAAGCCGGAAACGGCAATGCCGGAAACGGCAATGCCGGAAACGGCTACCTTATCGTCGCTGATACCGCGGGAAGGATGCACACAAAAAGCGCTCTTGTGGAAGAACTGAAAAAAATCGACCGTGTTCTGGAATCCAGGGCCGGTGATGCCGATTATTATAAATGGCTTGTTTTGGACAGTACCACAGGGCGGAACGCGCTTGCCCAGGCGGAAATATTTCATGACGCGGTAAAACTTGACGGAGTTATCTTAACAAAATACGATTCCAGCGCGAGAGGCGGAATCGTATTTTCCTTATCGGACGCTCTCAAACTGCCGGTGCTTTTTGTCTGCGACGGGGAAAAATATGAGCATATCAAACCTTTTAATCCTCATGTTTACACAAGAGAATTTCTTGGCCTTGATTAAACGGTGCTTAAAACTTATCGGTCTTGTATTTCTCTTTTTACTTGGAACAAAAATATTTTCGCAGGATTGGTATATTTCAAACGCGGCGGGAATGGCTTTGGAAAAAACATTTTCCCGCGCTGCGCTCCGTGAGGATTATGCTTTAAAGATTGAATACCGCGGGCCGGATCGAATTCCTCCGGAGATTGCCGTTTTTATTGATCCGTCGGCAGTGGTTCCTGAATCATATAACGTAGAACTGCATACGCTTTACAAAGACGCCGGGGAAGAAAGCCGGCGGTGGATTTTCAGGTATCCCAGGGGGAATCCCTGGATTGTAATATCGATTAACGAACAGGCTTCCGGAGGATTTGCCGAATATTATGATGAATCGGATTTGTTAATTCAGGAGGATGCTTTCCAGGGGGAAAATGTCATATCGAACCGTCATAGTTACAACGATGGAGTCCTTTTAAAATCTGAAACCTGGCGGATTCCCCAAAAACGCGGCGAAAATATTTCCAACGGCAGTGAGGAATCCGAAGAATCCGATGAAACAGCAATGCATCTCTGGAGCGATATATATCGTTATGCCAGAACCGGAGCTTTGCGTTCCATAGAAAGAATCTTCCATTCGGATGAAACAGAATCTGTCAGATTTGCGAGATTTCCTCCCTTGGGGCCGGGCTATGAACAGAATTCTTTTGTCAACGCGGTTCCTGCCGTAAGTTCCGATTTAATTTCTGATGTGTTATATTTGATGAGTGATACTGTGGAATATGTGAGAGATAGCAAAGGAAGGATTGTTTCTGAAATACATAAAGACGCGGAGGGTCGTATAACAGGCGAATTAATCAATACATGGTCGGGAGAGAGGCTTGCCTCAATCGCCTGGAATGGGGAAAATGATACACGGCTCGTTGAATATGAATACGATGCACAAGGAAACAGAATAATTGAACGGAATTATCGGGGCGGAATTTTAGAACGTCTGATTCGTACAGAAGAGGATCAAGAAGTGGAAGAATTATATTTGCAAGGGAAATTGAGTCTGCGTGCTATTTGGAAAGACGGACAGAAAATTTCGGAAGAATTTTTTTGGCAAAATTCCAGGAGAATCCCCTGATGCGTTCTGCGAGATGGATTGGGTTTGCCGCTTCCCGTTATCTGCGCTCTAAAAAAAAGGATAAGTCATCATCACCATTGTCTATTCTTGCCGTATTGGGAATAGGAATCGGCGTGTTAGCCCTAACGGTTATTCTTGGGGTGATGAACGGTTTCCAGTTAGGCTTTATCGAAAGTATTTTAGAAGTTTCATCGTATCATATCCGGGTAGAATCTTTTCCCGACGGAGAAGAGGGCGAAGCATTAAAACAAAAAATCCTGTCGATTCCTCAAGTGCGTTCGGCGGTGGAGTTTCAGGAAATACAAGGACTTATCCAGGGAACAAGAAGAGGGCAGCAGATTTCTATCATCCGCGGCATTCCGGAAGATGCCCTTGTCCGGGACGCGGGCATGGCGGAAAAACTTTCATTTGAATCCGGTTCCTTTGATTTATCATCTGATAACTCAATTCTTTTGGGAGCGGAACTTGCTCTGCGGATTGGAGCGGATGTTGGGGATGAAATCAATCTGCTTTCTATATCGGGTTTGTTTCCGGAAGAAGCGGAAACGGCTCAAGCGGATTTTGTTGTGAAAGGAATT
This sequence comes from Treponema sp. UBA937, assembly GCA_002293455.1. GTDB lineage: Bacteria > Spirochaetota > Spirochaetia > Treponematales > Breznakiellaceae > UBA937. The sequence goes on along the minus strand of DBDH01000079.1, from coordinate 41,440 downwards.
TTCCGGACCGGTTTTTATGAATACGATTTAGGCTGGGGCTTCATCAATATTGATCAAGCAGGCCTTATTTCCGGAACCGGCAAAACGCGGACTTTAGGCATTAAATTAACTAACCGCTGGCAGGATGAACAAATCCTGCATGTGATTAAAACCATTCCCGGTTTGGAAACAGCGGACATCACCTCATGGAGGGATTATAACCGGGCTTTCTTCGGCGCTTTAAGAACCGAAAAACTGCTTATGTTTGTTTTGGTGGGGCTTATCTTTATTGTGGTAGGGCTTAATATTTTTCAATCTCAACGGAAAGCTGTTTTAGAACGGCGTGAAGATATTGGCCTCTTGCGTGCTGTAGGCGCAAGCGACATCGGTGTGCGGTTTGTCTTTGCATACAACGGACTCATCATCGGATTTTTGGGTGCCGGAATGGGAATGGCTTTGGGTCTGCTGATCGGGTTTAATATTTCATCATTTTTTACGGGGTTGGAATCCATCGTCAACGGCGCGGTTCATCTTCTTAATGTGATTGTTTCTTCTGTCGGCGGTGCTTCCAGATTAGGAGAAGGAAACTTTGCGATTTTTTCACCGACAGTATTTTATATAAAAGAAATTCCCTGCCGGATTATTCCTTACGAAGCATTGATTATTTTTCTTTTCGGTCTGCTTTCCGCCGCAATTTCTTCGTGGCTCGCTTCCGGAAGAGTAACACGCATTAGACCTGCGGAGGTTTTACGCTATGAATGATGAAATATTGATACACGCCGAACAGGTGGTTAAGACCTATACGTCGGGTTCGGAACATCTTGAAGTTCTTCTTAAAAGTCACGATCTTGCGACGGTAACGGAACATCTTGAAATTCTTAAGGGGCTCAATTTTACGATTCCCCGTTCTTCGAGTGTTTCCATAACCGGGCAGAGCGGCAGCGGGAAAAGTACCTTGCTCAATATTTTAGGAGGTCTTGATCATTGTGATTCAGGTTCGATCAAGGTTGACGGAATGGAAATTTTCGGCCTGTCTGAATCGGCATTGACGCATTACAGAAGCAAGCAGGTAGGATTCATTTTTCAGTTTCATTATTTATTGAAAGATTTTACCGCCTGGGAAAATGTGATGCTTCCGGCTTTTATCGCGGGAATGAAAAAAAAAGACGCGCTTGAAAAAGCGAGAGCCTTGCTGCAGGATGTGCATCTTGATAACCGGCTTCATCACTTTCCGTCGCAGCTTTCCGGCGGTGAAAGGCAGCGGGTCGCTGTAGCGCGCTCTATCGTAAATGATCCTGAGCTGATTTTAGCGGACGAGCCGACAGGAAACCTGGACCCGGGAAACAGCAGTATGGTTGCGGATATGCTGTTTTCGTTCGCGGAGAAACATCATAAAACATTGATTGTTGTTACGCATGACGAAAATATCGCGAAAAGGGCTTCTCTCAGATTCAGGCTGGAATCGGGACTGCTGACTTCCCAAACCAGGGGTGAAGCGTGAAGTCAGGGCCGGTTTTTTTCATCGCTTTTCGTTACTTATTAGGCCGGGCAAAAGAAGGCGGACGCTACCTCCGGGGGGCGGTTGCCGGAATCGCTTTAAGTTTAATTCCCATTGTGGTAACTCTTATTGTTGCCGACGGAATGATTCGCGGCATTACTGACCGTTATATAGAACTTGGAACAGGTCATCTTCAATTATATAATTCTTATAATTCCGAAAATTTAGACAGCTTTGCCGCGGAGTTGGAGCATGTTGGTGGTGTAGCGGGATACTGGAAGGAACGGCAGAGCCTGGGAATCGTGTCGGGGACGAATGGAAAAACCGGCGTCAGCATCCGCGCCGTTGATCCTAAATTTTGGGAAGACGAAGGAAGCAAACGGTATTTAGAAATTGTTGAGGGATCAGCATTTCTGGAGAATGACCGGGAGATTCTTTTGGGAACCGCTCTGGCGGAAAATCTGGGAATCCATGTGGGAGACACTATACGCCTTATGACAGCGCGTGTTATGTCGAATGGTAACACGATACCGAGAATTACGCCTTTAACCGTTAAGGGCATTGTATCTTCCGGCTATCGGGAACTGGACGCGGCCTGGTGCATCATGACCTATTCCATGGGAAGCCAAATCCTTCCCGCGGATATGTCGAACAATCATCTGCTTGTAAAAATTAACCGGCCGTATGAAGACGCGGAGCGGATTTCCGGCGAATTGTTTTCCCGTCTTGGGCCGCAATGTTGGGTGTATACATGGAAGGAACTCCAGCGTTCCCAATACAGTTCCTATGAATCGACGCGGCAGATTTTGATTTTTATCATGGCGTTGATAGTCATGGTCGCGGCGGTGAATGTGTCATCCGCAACATCAATGCTTGCCCTGGAGCGGCAGCGGGACATTGCGGTCCTTAAAGCGTTTGGAACCAGCCCGAAAAGCACGTCGGGGATTTTTCTTTCCGCGTCACTTTTGACAGGCATCTTCGGATCGATATTCGGCATTTCTCTGGGACTCATCATCGGGCGTTTTATCAATGAAATTATTCATGGACTGGAATGGTTCCTAGGAACGGTTTCATCAATATTCGGCGGCGGACAAGTCAAAATCCTTGATCCCGGATATTACCTTGAGGAAATCCCTATCATCATCGATTGGAAAGCGATTGCCGCAATATGTTTTTTCACAATTTTATGTTCGGTTATCGCGTCTTGGCTTCCATCCCGAAGAGCCGGAAAAACATCACCCACAGAACTTTTGCGGAAAAACTAAGTTCTATGTTATAGTATGCGCTGAGCGAGCAATGCACTCTCGGCCATTGCTGAGTATTCCTTGTCTTTTTCAGCTTCTTTTTTTACTTCCTCAATTGCCTGGTTCCGCAATGATTCGTTTGCAGTTCTGAAAGCAGCTTTAATCATTATATTGAGGCTGTCAAGTTTTTCTTTACGCCTTTCCACTAATCCGGCTCTGTTTAATTGTAATTTATCTATGGTGTACTCGCCTCTATCCGAGCCATGCTTCGGAAAAAGAAAATGTCCCAAAAATACAAGATGCTCTTTTGGGTTTTCATCGTAGGGGTTTATAAAAGGCATTGAGTCATCATACTTATTGTTTTTATTGGTATTACAGATCTGACAGCAAAAACCAAGGTTATCCCACGAAAATTCAAGTTCGGGAAATGTTGCTTTGGGTTTAATATGCTCTACATGAGGATAACTGGTTCCTTCAAATTTGCTTTCACAGTACATGCACTTTCCTGATGTTGATTCTTGTAAAGCCGCTTTATTGATAGGATCCTTATAGTTTTCGGCAGCAAGAGCTTCGGGATTGGGACATTCGGGACGAACCAAAGCTATCATTATTGATTCTCCAGTATCTTTACCGTGGATTCGGGAAAATATTCTTCCAGTCCGGCTTTTGTTAATTCTTCTTTTAACGCAGAAAGAGATATATGTTCCGGTTCACTTTTTATGTATTTATTAAGAATCTCAGCAAGATTTTTTTCCGCCCATACGGGCATTACTGTGGGGACGCCTAAATAATCGTGTAATATCTCATTCTGTGATCTTGCCTGAGAGATACTATAGGGTTCCTCTTTTCCCAGATCATACACAACGGTATTCCTGGTTGACATAAGCACAAAAGGCGAATGAGTGGTGACAATAAATTGAATATTAGGAAACGATTCCGTAAAGAAGGGCAATATTAAACGCTGTAATGATACATGAAGATGTGAATCGATCTCGTCGATAAATACCACTCCTTCCAATGCCGCGGGACTCACTTTAAAATATTCCGTCCGCATGAGTAAATCGGCATAGATATCAAAAATCGCCCGATACCCCGCGGAAAGGGTTTGAAAAGTGTATGGCGGTTTATCATCCTGCTGTATCGAAAATTTGTTATTGCTTGAATCAAAAAGTAGTACAGTGGATTCGTCTTCAAATAAATGCTTTAAGTTTTTTTCAAACTCCGCAAACCATGTATCAATTTTTTCAACCAGAGCCTGATCATCATCTTCGGTTATTGCAAAAGAACGCCTCGTCCGCATATTAAGGAGATGCTGTTCCAGTTTGCTTCCAACGTTTTGACCATGCGCCGTTTTTAGATTCTCTTCAATTTCGGTTTGAAGTCCTTGGGCTGTTTTTGCCTCTGTAATATTTGCAAGCCGCTTATCTTCAAAATAGAGAACCACCGCCTGTCTGTCATCATATTTTAATGAAAACTCAACATTATTCGGAATGATGAGCTGTAGTTCATTTTCGATTTTTTCTATTTCATTTTTTCTTAGTGCCACACTCTTTGCGTAATTATCATATTGAGAGGTGCCTTTGGATAATCTTGCCAATGTCTGTGTTAAATGCTGCAAATCCTTTTTTAACCCCGGTAAATCAGCCTGTTTTTTATCAACAATCAACAACACTGTTTTGTCGTAAGCATCACGAATAAACGAAGTCTTCCCGGAACCATTTCCGCCCGTGATAATAAGATTTTTTCCGTTAAGCGGAATATAAACCGATTTATGAGTATGCGGAATTATACCGGTAATACATGCTATATATCCTGCCATATTTATTCCTCTATAAGATTCAAACCGTTCTTCATTATAGCACAGTTTTTGCAGATAAGCGAGGGGCATTTCGCGAATTATCTAGACCACCGTTCAGTAATTCATAAAAAATATCGGAAGATTCTTGAAATAAGCGCTCAATCGGATTAAGGTTAATTATGGTTAGCGTCAAGTTAATCATAGTTAACTGAAGAGGCCGATGTTGTTTAGAGGATTAACCAAACGGGCGCAAAAAATCCTGAAGGTAGATGCCCAAAATGAAGCAAAAAGATTAAATTCGCAGCAGTTGTTTCCGGAGCATATTGTCATGTCTATTCTCAGGGAAGGGAAAGGTACAGCCTGCGATGTTTTGATTTTTCTCAGAATTGACATGGATGAATTCTATTATACTCTTGAAGCGGAACTTCTCAAGAAAATAGAACCGTCGGTTTCTGGGGAGATACAATCTTCAAAACGAACCCGCCGTATGCTTGAAATCGCCGTTGAAGAAGCAAAATATATGGGCAACGAATTGATCGGTACGGAACATTTGATGCTTGCGTCTTTAATGGAACGGGTTTCTTCTGTTACCGACTACTTGAATCGGCGAGGGGTTACATCGGATGCGTTTAAGGTTGTTTTACAGATAATGTTCCCTAAGCGGCAAAGTAATTCCGCTCAGACGGCTGAGGAATTTTATTCTTTTGAAGAATATGCTGTTTATGATCACAAGCTCCAAAAGAATCCGGAAATGATGGTATCCTCTTACTCCGCAAAGGTGTTCCATTCCGGACAGCGGGAAAAGATTCTTTCAACTCCGACCTTGGATGAGTTTACAAGAGATTTAACCGCCCTTGCCAGGGAAGGGAAGCTGGATCCCGTAATCGGAAGAACGAATGAAATTAACCGGGCTGTCCGTATTTTGGCGAGAAGAACGAAAAATAACCCTCTTTTGGTCGGAGAGCCCGGCGTCGGGAAAACGGCGATTGTGGAAGGAATTGCTTATATTCTTTCGGGCGATGATGCTCCTCCGCTTCTTACGGGCCGCAGAATTTTATCGCTTGACCTTGGTTCTGTTGTAGCAGGCACCAAATACCGCGGAGAATTTGAAGAACGGCTCAAGAATATGATGAAGGAAATTGCGCTTGCGGGAAATATCATTTTATTTATTGATGAGATTCATACGCTTATCGGAGCAGGAGGGGCGGAAGGAACGATTGATGCATCGAACATGCTGAAGCCTGCTTTGTCCAGGGGAGACATTCAATGTATTGGCGCGTCTACATTACGGGAATACCGGAAACATTTTGAAAAGGACGCGGCCCTGGACCGGCGTTTCCAAACCATTATTGTTGATGAGCCGGATTTTGATGAAACCATCGCGATTCTTAAAGGCATTAAAACCCGGTATGAAAAATTTCATGGTGTTAAATATACCGATGAAGCGGTTTTTGCCGCGGCGGGTTTGGCTGAACGTTACATTACAGAGCGGACTATGCCCGATAAAGTTATCGATATTCTCGATGAAGCCGGCGCCATGAGGAAACTTGACTATCGGACAGCATCGCGGCGGGATTCGCCGGCAGCTTCATTGAATGTTCCATACATCGCTGTTACTGAAGACGATGTCAGGAAAGTGGTTTCTGAAAGTACCGGCATTCCTGTAACGCGTTTGCGGGAACAGGAGTCGAAGCGCTTGGTCCGGATTGAGCATGAACTGCATAAAACGATTGTCGGCCAGGATGAAGCCATCAGCAGGATTGCGGCGTCGGTAAGGCGTTCCCGTTCCGGAATCTCTTCTCCCGAAAGACCTATGGGTTCTTTTATTTTTCTTGGTCCCACGGGAGTCGGAAAAACACTTTTGGCAAAGGCCTTGGCGGAATATCTTTTCGGGACAAAAGAAGCTCTTGTCAGAATCGATATGTCGGATTTTATGGAAAAACATAACGTGTCCCGCCTGGTTGGCGCTCCTCCGGGCTATGTCGGTTATGAAGAAGGCGGAATCCTCACCGAACAAATTCGGCGGAATCCTTACCGGGTTATTTTATTTGATGAAATCGAAAAAGCCCACCGCGATGTTTTCAATCTTCTTCTGCAAGTATTGGAAGAAGGCGAACTAAAGGATAATTTGGGACACACGGTAAGTTTCAGGAATACCGTTATTATTATGACGAGCAACGCGGGAGCGAGAGAAATAACGATGGATATGCGCATCGGTTTTAAGAGTAGCAGCGAAATGATGAATACCGAAGAAATCCGCGCCGCGGCCCTTACGGAACTCAAGAAGTTGTTTAATCCCGAATTCATCAATCGTGTGGATGATGTAGTAGTGTTTCACGCTCTTGATCAAAAGCAGATTGAAGCCATTCTTGATTTACAGCTTGAAGATTTATACCGGCGCGTCTCCGGTCAGGGATACATGCTGAAAGTTTCCCATTCGGCGAAACGCTTTTTGATGGAAAAAGGCTGGGATCCCAAATATGGAGCCCGCCCTATGAGAAGATGCATCCAAAAAGAACTGGAAGATCCATTATCGGTCTTATTTTTGGAAGCCGCGTATCACGCGGGATGCGTCTTTCATGCCGTTGTCCGAAACGGGAAAATTCATATCCGGTACAAAGACGCTGAGCAGGTAACAATGAGCAGCGGGCAGGTAACCGTTAACAGTGAGCAAGTAACGGTCAGCACTTAGTTTGGAGCGTTGAACATGAACAACATACCGCAATTATACAGGGAATGGCAGTCTTTACAGCCGCTCAGCGAACAAAAAGAACGGGACATACGCCAGCAATTCTTGGTAGACTTCAACTACAATTCCAATCATCTGGAAGGCAATACGCTCACTTATGGCCAGACCAAGATGCTCCTGCTTTTTGGCGGTACTATGGGCAGTGCAAAAATGCAGGATTATGAGGAAATGAAAGCTCATAATATCGGTCTTGAATGGATGAAATCGACAGCCCGGGATAAGGACAAAATGCTGTCTGAAATGTTTATCCGTGAGTTAAACAGAATAATTCTCGTTCGTGATTTTTACAAAACCAGCCGTGACGGCGATTATCGTTACAAAATACATGTCGGCGTGTATAAAACACGTCTCAATTCGGTAATCACGTCCACCGGTGAACTATTTGACTATGCGTCTCCCGAAGAAACGCCGCAATTGATGAGTGATCTGGTGCGCTGGTACCGCGGCGAAGAAGAATCAGGAATCATGAAAGCGGAAGAGCTCGCCGCGTTGCTTCATTACCGCTATATCCGCATTCACCCATTTGAAGACGGCAACGGCCGGATTGCCCGGCTTTTGGTAAATTATACCCTTTTGCGGCACAATTACCCTATGATTGTCATCCGCACCGACGACCGTGAACAGTATTTGGACGCTTTGCATCAATGCGATCTGCTCACAGGCAAAATCCCTTACGATGGAGCAAACGCGGCGCTGGAACAAATACAGCCCCTTGTTGACTATATTTCTTCGATTCTGGAAAAGAAACTCACAACACTGATCAAGTTTGCCAAAGGCGAAATTCCAGACTTCATGGAAGCAAAAGATGACCCTGATTTAACCAATACGAATGTCAGTGTAAATGTCAGTCAAAATGTCAGTGTAAAAAACAAAATCATTGAACTGATAACACAGCAGCCATACATTACCGTTAAAGAAATGGCTCAAATATTGTCCGTTACAGAAAGAACAATATATCGACAGCTTGATATTCTTAAAACTGAAAACCGAATCGAACGTATTGGCTCCGACAAAACGGGACACTGGAAAATCAAGCAACAAACACCAAGCAGGTAACAAAGAAATGAAGCATTACTAATTGTTACCTGCTAATTTCTCGTTTTGTTACTCGCTATTGTTTTTCGAAAAGATAGCTGAAAGCAGACATCGTACCGTCTTGATGTATTGCAATTGGACCATCCGTTTGATCATTTACTGAATCTCCAATCTCATAATCATAATCAAAGAATCCATCCGTTGCTGTTACTTTTCCGTCAAAGCCATAGATAGTATCTACTGTGTCAAGAAATAATTTTATATCATCTAATTCAGCAAGATAAGGGTCAAGGACGGATTCATCTTGTAAATTCAATGTGTCAATAAGCGCATCCAAGGTATCATCGAGAATTGCGTTAACAATATCATCAAGATCACTCTCTGTAATTCCTAATGGAGCAAGGTTTGCCTCATAAGCATCCAGTAATGATGAAATTCCCGCTTTTAAATACACCTTCTTACTTATCGTTGCGAATCTAAGGTCGCCTACAGTAAATGTTGAGTCTGGCGGTCCATACATAGTAAATGTGAAAGTTGTGTCGGTAAGAACTACTTTACCGGTACCAGCAACATCTTCCCATGTACCCTGTAATGCGGCTGGTACGGAAGGTGGTCCTTCAGCCTGACCTTCTTCTGCTTCTGCTACATTTGAAATTGCGGCAGTGGCGACTCCATTGCTAAAGATTACGGGGTATATTTCTCCAGCATATACTCCTCCCTTGGCAATATCATTTTCGGGAGAAAAAATTGAATCTCTAAAAATATACGCATAAAACCCTGCCCAATTACTTCCGTTGTAAGATTTCAATTCTGGAGTTTCGTCATCTTCATGTATCACTTTCCAAACATTCAGTACAGCTTGACCGCTGACAATTTTTGTGCCGGTGAAAGTTTCTTTTGAAATATTTATCCCTCTACCGGCGAAGAGCATCTCTTCATCATTCGTCGCGCCCTGAGCAATAATATAATAGCCATTATAAGCATCAAGACCGGTAACGGTTAATCTGCCGCTGGTAGACGGAGCTTCATTGTCACCATCCGGATCCTTCGGGGTGATACCTCCGCATCCAACCGCGAGCAATACGATCATTACCGTAATAATAATCCCGAATACTTTGAACATGTTCTTCATACATCGTTCCTTTTCATACACGCCCTTTACCCTTGGCAAAGTTTTACCTCAAAAGGGCTAATTTGGGTTAAGCTCCCTCAAAGGGACCTTGATATCACGAAGCCAAAAGACTGAATATCAAAAATGAGAAAAGAAAAAGTGAAAAAAAGCTATTAGCGACTTGATAAAGACAAAAGACCAGTCACACAATTTGCTTGCTTGAACAATGAAAAGAGAAGATTAAATCTTTTCATGGCGATAGTATATCAACAAAGAACAAAAAACGCAAGAATTTTTTCAGATTCAAACATTTTTTTCGAGGGCTTTTGGAGATGAAAAAGAAGCAAAAAAGTAATGGGCAAATAAGTGAGCCTCTTGCAAAAACCGCGAACCTACGGTTTGGGTTAGTTTTGCAATTGCCTCAAGTGATAATGAGTAAAAAACAGGTTTTCTCTTTGTTCACCGCCTTTTTGTCTTCTCTTTTATATTACCGTTCCCGGATACAACACCGCGTTTTTGGGAATGACGATAATTCCGTCCACAATGTGATAGTTTCCGTAATCGCCGTCAACACGGCTAATATCGTCTATACCGATTCTGCATCCTTCTCCGATATAAGCGTTCTTGTCGATAATGGCGCCTTTAATGATCGCTCCCTTGCCGATGCCGATATTGGGAATACGGTTATCGGCATTTTGCCTTCGCTGAGCATCGGACTCGTAATAATCGGAACCCATGCAGACAACACCGTTCAGGCTCGCGCCGGACTCGATAATCGTTCGCACTCCGACAATCGAATTGGAAATAGACGCGTTGGTGATGATACAGCCTTCCGCCGCGATAGATTGATTCATATTGCTGAAATTCATCTTGGAAGGGGGCAGATTTCTCATACGCGTATAAATCGGCATCGTTTCGTAATAAAAATCGAACTTGGGAGTCAACGTGGTAAGATCCAGATTCGCTTCATAAAAATTCTTGATGGTTCCAATATCTTCCCAATAACCGTTGAACTGATACGCGTTAACCTTGAGGCGGTTGATGGCCGCCGGAATAATTTCCTTGCCAAAATCGGTAAATTCATTGGCAAGACATTCTTCCATGGCGGCGGCATTGAAAACATAAATTCCCATGGAAGCCAGATAATCAGCTTTTCCGTTTTTTTCAGTCTTTAGTTCCTGGGGAATCTTGAAATCTGAAATATCTTTCGTAGACCCCGGTTTTTCCATAAACTCGACAATATCATTGTTTTTATTTGCCTTGAGAATTCCCAACTGACTGGCATCATCACGGGTAACATTCGTACAGGCAATAGTAATCGCGGCGCCTGATTTTTTATGCTGATCAAGCAAATCCTGTAAATCCATCCGGTAAAGCTGATCTCCCGAAAGGATAAGATAATAATCAGGATTTTGGGTACGGAAATGAACGAAGTTTTTTCTTACCGCGTCGGCAGTACCTTCATACCAGCCGGAATGTTCAAAGGTTTGTTCGGCAGCAAGGATTTCGACAAAGCCCTTGGAAAAAGAATCAAAGGTGTAGGCTTGTGAAAGGTGCAGATGCAGAGACGCGGAATTGAACTGCGTTAAAATATAAATTTGACGAAGATTGGCATTAATGCAGTTTGAAATAGGAATATCCACCAGACGATATTTTCCTCCAAACGGTACCGCCGGTTTCGCCCTAGCCTGAGTAAGAGGAAAAAGCCTCGTCCCCTTTCCGCCGCCTAACACGATTGATAACACCTCTGTCATAGCTTCCTCCATTAGGTCGAACTAAAGTTCTATTCTTACCTATTATAGGAATGATTTTGCAGTTTGTCGATACTCAAGCTCAAAGTTTTTTTCCAGTCAATACATTAAATCGTTTTTTATTCGTGTGTAAATAAATATATATGCAATTTTTCTTCGAGTATTGCATAATCATACATTTTTTGATAACATAAAAATCCGAGGTTATTATGATTGTCATGAAATTTGGAGGGTCGAGTGTCGCAAACGCGGAACGGCTCCGGAACATAGCAAATATTGTAAAAGAGTATCTTCCCCAAAAACCGGTTTTGGTTTTTTCCGCGATGGGAGATACTACGGATCACCTGCTTGAAGCCTCTGTTTCGGCTTTAACAACGGGAAAATTTTCCATCAAAAAGATAGAAGAGGTTCACACGAAGGCGATTGCGGAACTGGGGTTAAAAAAATCGGTTCAGGATGAAGTGCTGGCTTTATTGGAAGAATTACACAATCTTCTGTCGGGAATTGCTTTGATTAAAGAGCTTACCGGCAGGACGAAGGATTATCTTGTATCATTCGGCGAGCGGCTTTCGGTAAGAATCGCGGCGGCCTATTTCAACAGTTTGAAGATAAAAGCGGAAGCGATGGATGCCTGGGACGCGGGCTTTGTGTCGGACTCAAACTTTACATCCGCCGAAGTGTTAAAGGAAAGCTGGGAAGCGATTCCTTCGATACTTGTTCCGCTTACAGAAAAAGGCGTTCTTCCTGTGGTTACCGGTTTTATCGCAAAAAACAAGGATGGTAATATTACGACATTGGGCCGCGGCGGTTCCGATTTAAGCGCTACGACTATTGCGGCCGCCTGCAAGGCCGAAGAAGTTCAGGTTTGGAAAGATGTTGACGGAATCCTTACGGCTGATCCCCGCATTGTGAAAAACGCGCAGCCGGTGGAAACCGTTACTTACGAGGAAGCCTCCGAGCTTGCGTATTTTGGAGCCCAGGTGCTGCATCCGCGGGCAATGCAGCCCTGCATCAAGACAGGAACGCCGGTGCTGGTGAAAAACTCGTATAATCCGAAAGCGAAGGGAACGAGAATTGTATCGTCTTTGGGAAAGAGGCTTCGTCCGGTTCAGGCCATCACATCGAAGAAGAATGTTATTTTGGTTGATATTGTGTCCACGAGAATGCTTGGGCAGTCGGGCTTTTTGGAAAGCGTTTTTGCCGGGTTTGCGGAACACAAGATTTCTGTCGATATGGTAGCCACGAGCGAAGTATCGTTATCGCTCACTTTAGACGCCGCTCACGATTTGGCCGCGCTGAAAAAAGATCTTTCAAAAATCGCCAACGTGGAAATAAAAAAAGATAAAGCTATCGTAACGATTATCGGTGATGTGCAAAAATCTTCCGAGATTCTTTCGCGCAGTTTTGGTGTCTGCGCCGATATGGGTATTCAAGTACAGATGGTTTCCCAGGGAGCGAGCAAGGTAAACATCAGTTTTATTGTAAATGATAAAGACGCTCCGGAAATCGTTAAGGCGCTGCATACCAATTTTTTTGAAGAAGGCCAAAAGTGAGGATCGGATTAGTCGGATACGGAAAAATGGGCAGGATGATAGAATCCCTTGCGTTGGAACGGGGCCATTCGATCAGTGCCATTGTTGATCCCTTCACTGACGCGGACAAGAAGTTTCCGTCGGGCGCTCCTCTGTGTAAAGACATCGCGTCGGCCGGGGCTTTGGAAGCGTCGGATGTGGTGATCGAGTTTACCCATCCTTCAACGGTTTTGGATAATATCAAAGCCCTTACCGAAAGAAAACTTCCTGTGGTGGTGGGCACGACGGGCTGGCATGATCATCTTGATGAAGTATCATCCTGGGTTGCAAAATCCGGATCGAGCCTTTTGTGGGCGTCGAACTTTTCGCTGGGCGTGAATCTTTTTTATGAAATCGCCGCTTTTACGGCAAAATTGCTGGACCCTTACGCGGAATACGATGTCGGCGGCTGGGAAGCGCATCATAACAAAAAAGCCGACAGTCCGTCGGGGACGGCCAAAACCTTGGTGGAAACGGTTCTAAAGGAAATGACGCGGAAAAGCAAGGCTGTGTATGAAACGCTGGAACACAGGCCGCCGGCCGCGGAAGAACTGCATTATCCAAGCCTCCGGGTCGGTTCGGTGCCCGGCACCCACAGCCTTTTTTTCGATTCCCCCTCTGACACGATAGAGATTACTCATACCGTCAGGAACCGGGAAGGCCTGGCGTCCGGGGCGATTCAGGCGGCCGAATGGCTTGCCGCGGCGGAGCGGAAAGGCATGTTTACTATGCGGGATGTGCTTAAGACATTGAGCCGGAAGAATTAGCAAAGAGAAAAAGAAAGATCGTCTCATCGGACACACGGAAAGGGGGCTGTTGAAAATCAACAGCCCCTTAGCTCTTTAGCTTGTTGGTTTTTATATGCTTATGGAGCGGTACCGAAGGTCTGAGTGTAGCTGCCGTCAGTAAGCTGTTCTCCCATCATATTTGCATAGCAAACAGAAGGATAAGCACTACCGTATAAATTTACAACGACCGATATACTGTTTGCATTCATCCCGCCATCATTACCGTAGATGATACCGCCGCTCATATTAAAACATGAATCTCTGGAGATATTAACCCCTACATCACAGCCTGCAATCACTCCGCCATACATATAAACATCTGCAGTACCATAATTACTTTGTCCCCGGAGGGTAAGACCGCTGCCGGAGGCATTACGCAATTCGACTCCATCATACAGATATACCGATTTGCGTCCGCCAACTGTTATTAAACTATCGACTTGATTTTTACCATCAATAATGAGAACAGGAACGTTATCTCCTGAAGAATCCCCAAGATACAAGTGGCTTCCTGAATTACCAACATACGGTAACTCAAAGAATGGTCCGGTAAACTCTGCGGCAGGACTGATAGTGAGACCATCGGTTTCTGCTCTAATTGTTATATATTTTGAATAAAGACTGATGGTGCTGGATAACTCAATATCTCTTACAATGGTAATAACATCGTCGTCTGCCGCGTAAACTGCATCTGCAAGAGTCAGATACTTAGTTTCTCCAATCTTGGCTGCGGTTTCAGGCGCTTTTATTACGTTATAACTGATTGTACCCTCCACGACAATATCTTCTGTAATGGTGGGCTGCCAGTTGGAATCTACAAGAACTTCCGCGGGAATGGTGATAGTTACATCGTCTGTGGAAATAGTTGCTGTAGGAATACCTGAAACTTCTATGGAAAGATAGTTTCCGCCAAGCTCATTTTCCAAGGTGTAATCCAATCCTGGAATAGTTTCGCTGAACCAGTCTGAAACATCAGCGCCGGCGGCAAGCGCTTGGCTTGCGGTATTAGCCTCGAAAAGCTCAATAGATATACTCTGTGTACCAGAATCATAACCTATGCCAACAAAACCGTCTCCATCATCATTTGCCAGTGTTGCCGTAATTTCATCTCCATAATTTAAAACTGCACTAGGAGGAGGAGCTTCTGTCAGAACTTCAATCTCTATCACTTTTGCAAAGGTTTTGCCCGCGCTGTCCTCTACTTGCACTCTTATGGAATATGTTTTTGCTTCGGTAAGAGCGGAACTGCCTACCCTAAGAGAACCGCCGTCGTAGTTGTTGGAAATAGTAAAAGAATCATTGTCAGTATCGCCTGTACCGTTGACAAGAGAATAGACAAGTCCTGTACCGATTCCGCCGATAACATTTGTAAAAGAGCCGATAGATGTATTAGCGCTGACCTGGGAACTATTTAGGTAAAAGGAATCATAATAAGAATAGAAATCAAAATCCGTAATGTCTTCGCAGTCAATGTTATAGCTGATGCTTCCTGCTTCCACAGGATATATGTAAAAACTGCCGTTTACATCTTGTAAGGTTCCGACGGGAATAGTAATTTCGGTTTCGGCAGTAGAAATTTCATACGGAGTTCCATATATATTGATACTGATTTCAGTATCCCCTGCTGCGGCAAAAGCATAATAATACAAACCTTCCACTGTCTCGGAGAACCAATCCTCTACATCATCATTGCTAATATTGCTGAATACCGTTGCATTCTCCAAAGTGATGGTAATTCTTTCGTCCACATAAGAATAATACATTCCGGTAATGGTAATGGGACTGCCTGCAATTTCCGCGGAAAGCGCGGCAGGCGGGGCTTCCGCATTAACCAATTCTATTTCGATGTCTTCATCGGCAACGGTTCCGGTAAGCGTATGATTATGAACACCTGCTCTCACGAGGGTGCCGCTTCCCGCTTCAGTAAACTCTATGGCATAAAGATACTTGCCTGCGTCAATATCATAAATCGCCGTAACAGGATTCCCAAATCCTTCGGCCAGAAGTGCGTAAGGTGTATCATTGTAAAAGTCAAAAATCATATCAATAAAGTCTGATGGAAGTACCCAGAATCTCACGTTTGCAAAGTTGGACTCGCCTTCTACGTTTGAAGCATTCAGGGTGAAGGCCGCTTCAGGGCTATATACGCTTTCCAATTCTATTACGATGTCCTCAACAGTAGTAATTCCGGTAAGCTCTTCTTCCCAAACACCTGCTTTTAGCAAGGTACCGCTTCCCGCTCCGGTAAACTCGAAGGCGTAGAGATACATATATGCATGAGTATAATTAATGGCGATAACCGGATCTTCATCAAACATTCCGGCGATGTCGTTGTATGTCATAAGCGTGGTATATTCTTTATCATCGTTATACCAATCGCTTACAAAGAAGCGGACGTTCGCAAAATTGCCTTCGCCGCCTACGTTTGATGCCTTAAGCAAACCGGTCATCTCCGCCTGGTCAATGTTGTACTTGACGCTTCCGCTTACTTCCACAGGATGGATATGAGTACCGCTATTCACATCTGCTAAGTATCCCATAGGAATAGTAATTTCGGCTTGGGCCGCGGAAGTTTCTTCCGGAGTTCCGTATATGTGGATAGTGATCTCATCATCCCCTTCTTCGGCATTGGCTTCATAATACAAACCTTCCACCGTCACGGAGAACCAATCATCTGCGTCATCATAATAAATATTTTCGTATACCGTTCCATTCTCCAAAGTGATGGTAACTATTTCGTCTACCTCAACGCCGCCGTCTCCGGTATTGTTTTCCACGGTTCCGGTAATGGAAACAGGACTGCCTTGAATTGCCGCTGTGGGCGGTTCGGGCGGGGCTTCCGCGTCAACCAATTCTATTACAATGTCTTCATCGGCATCGGTTCCGGTAAGCAATTCATCATGAACTCCCGCTCTTAGCAGAGTGCCGCTTCCCGCTCCGGTGAATTCTAAGGCATAAAGATATCCGTCTTCGTGAATATCCAAAATTGCCGTAACAGGACTCCCAAATTCTTCGGCCAAGAGTGCGTAAGTTGTATCATTGTACAAATTGAAAATTTCATCCATAAAACCTGGAAGTACCCAGAATCTAACATTCGCAAAGTTGGATTCGCCTTCTACGTTTGCGGCACTCAGAGTGAAGGCCGCCAAAGGGGTATACGCTTCTTCCAATTCTATGACAATGTCTTCATCGCCTTTAAGAGAAATAGGCCCGCCATACTTTAACAAGGTACCGCTTCCCGCTCCGGTGAACTCGAAGGCATAAAGATGCATATCCGCGTGAGCATCAGTGATAGCGGTGATAGGACCTTCATCAAACATCGCGGCAATTTCGTTGTATGTCATAAGCGTGGTATATTCTTCATTATCGTCATCCCTATCACTTACAAAGAAGCGGACGTTCGCAAAATTAGATTCGTCGTCTACGTTTGATGCTGTCAGGGTATACAAAAAGGAAACAATAGTTACGTTGACCCGGTAATAGAGTTTTGAATCGTCTTCGGCAGTTACGAGGAATATGAAGAAATCACCGTCTGCAATGGCTTCATCGTCGTATGCTTCCGCGTCTGCAAATAGAGACGTATAGTTTGCGGTATTCTTTGCAAATTTCACGATCTTTGTGATTGATGCTTTAGAATGTGCGGTTGTTCCGTCTGTAACCCCGTCAGCATCAGCAAGGATAGCGACGGTTCCAGGTACTATGTCATTGCCCAGCACCGATTTTGGGGTTCCCAGACCGGCATTTTCTCCTTTGATGGTAATGCCGCTTAACTGTGCGTTATTGCTTTTATCAAAATCGCCAATTGGAGGGGTACATCCCATTATAAAAATGCCGATTAAAGCTGAAAAAATCAACATACAGAACCAAGGGCTTTGTCGTTCAAATTGAAATAATTTTTTCACAATAATCTCCTATTAAATTTCTTTTAGAGAAAATGATACTATGAAAAATAATGGGATATATCTGTAATTTTTGCAGTTGCCGCCTGTAAATTTTACAGGTAGCATAAAATGCAGTCAATTTATCGTTCTTTATAGAATTTAACGAGTAATTCAGCCCGGTTGTGTACACCGAGTTTTCTATAAATATTTTTAACATGAAAATTGACACCCGAATAACTCAGTTTTAACGTATAGGCGATTTCTTTTACCGATAGATTGCTCAGAAGCATGTCAAAAATTTCTTTTTCGCGGGAAGAAAATCCAGACGCAGCCACCGCTTTTTTACGGCGGATTTTTCTTACAATGAAAAAAGATGCAACGGCGGCAGGTATTGTAATAGAAAGAAGCATGATCATCTCACGTTTTTGGATGTCTTTCCTAGAGCTATCCCAATAACCGTCTTCTCCAAAACCGCCGCTTCCGTCTGGAAAAAATGTATAGCTTATGTCATCGTCTTCCCCAACGGTATCATCCCGGTAGAGAACGTAGGACGGATCATCAAATGATTCGACGCGGATACTTACCGCATGTCCGTAATACATCGATTCTCTCATGCCGGTAACAGCAATATTCCGGTAACCTTCCGGAGCGTCTTCACCGTAAATAATGCCTCCTGTTTTTTTAAAAGAAGCCGAGGGCACATCGGCATGAACGCCTCCTCCAATGCGGTAAGCAGTATTGTTCATGATGATGCCGCCTTCCATTGTAAAGAGACCGAAGAATCTCATGAAAACACCGCCGCCGAAGGGTATATGATTTTGCGCGTTATTGAAGTTCCCCCGGATAATTCCTCCTTTCATGATAAATTCCGGCTGAGTTTCCTGACTGCCTTCATCAGTGTAGACACTTACGCCTGCTCCGTTTCGATAAGTGAGAGTACCATCGGTATCATTCTCTGAATAATTATTTTGCAGTATAACCTTGTCGTACATAACATACTTTGAATTTAAGCCGTTTACCGAAACAAGCGGAGCCTTTGCCTTGACAGACGGAGTGTTCAAATAAGCGCCATCAACAATTATGCCGCCTTGCATTGTTTCTTTTCCCAGGCCGAGGCTTGCGTTGTTTCCTTTTACCCAAAACATCGGATATTCAATAAGACTGCTTCCTCTGTGTATTATCCTATCGGCATTGCTCACCAGCCGGATATGTTTTCCGTCGGGAATGATGATGGGATTATCCAGAACTATATCGGCAAGCAGCATAATTTCATCGGGTGATTCGGCGGAAACTCCGTCGGCGGCATTAAAGGCATCATGCAAGGCTGCGTAAAAAATAATCTGCCCGTTTTCGACACGGGAAGCTGACACAGAGGAGCCATCAGCAAAGGAAGAAAAAGAAACCATGACAGCAGAGATCAAGACAATAATAGATTTTTTCAATGCGGTAAGTCCTTTTTTTCATCAAGATGATTGTATCATCTCTTCTTCAATTATTTTTTGAACGTAATGAGTAATTCTGTTCTGCTTTGAACACCAAGTTTGTTGTAAATATTCTTTATGTGAAAATTGACACCGGAATAACTCAACTTTAACGTATAGGCGATTTCTTTTATCGACGCGTCAGTCAAAAGCATATCAAAAATTTCTTTTTCACGGGAAGAAAGTTTGATGCCGGCGTTTGTTATTCTTTCGGTTGATAATGCTTTCATTCGGCGTTTTCTGCTTGTAATGAGAAAGAATCCTACGGCAGCCAGTAACATAACAGAAGGAAGAATGATCGTTACACGTTTCCAGCTTTCTTCCGTATAATTATCCCATTGTTCTCCTTCCCCGAAAACGCCGTCTTCGATTGGCGAACCTATATAACTGAGATCATCGTCTTCGCCAACGGTATCGTTCCGGTATCGTAAACGCGGAATGCCGACCAACGCAATGCTTAACGCGTGACCGTAAAGTTTCGGATCGCTGTATCCGTTTATCGCAGTGTTCCGGTATCCTTCGGGAGCGTCTTCGCCGTAAACAATGCCGCCGGTTTTTTTAAAGGATCCCCGGCTTCCGGTGTGAAAACCTCCGCCGCAAAGGTAGGCTGTATTGTTCATGATGATGCCGCCTTCCATAGTAAAAAGAGCGATGCCCGTAATAGCGACTCCTCCGCCCGCGGGGGCGGCAAGCGTGGTGTTATTGGAATTTCCCCGGATAATTCCGCCCTTCATAATAAATTCAACTTGATTTTCAGGACTGCCTTCATAAGTACGTAAAAATACTCCCGCTCCATTCCGGTAAACGTCAGTACCCTGGGCATCGCCTGCATTGTAATTGTTTTGAAGCGTAACATTATTGTACATAATCAATTTTGCATACTGACCGCTTGCCGCAGCAAGAGGAGCCTTTGCTTCGACAGGCGGAGAATTCAAATAAGCACCATCAACGATTATGCCGCCTTGCATCGTTTCTTTTCCCAGGCTGAGGCTCGCGTTATTTCCTTTTACCCAAAACAGCGGATTTTCAAGATTGGTTCTTCCTCTGTGTATTGTTTTTTCGTCCTTTTCGCTTACAAGCCGGACATGCTGTCCTTCTTCAATAATGATGGGGCTGTCCAAAATACAATCGGCAAGCAGAGTAATTTCATCGGGTAAATCGATAGAAGTTCCGGCAGCGGCTTCAAAGGCTTCGTTTAATGTTGCGTAAAAAAGGGTTTGTCCGTTTTCGGCACGGGAAGCAGCCGAAGATGATTCATCGGCAAAGGCTGTAAACGAAACGGCGGCGGCAAAGATCAGTACAAAAAACAGCAGATGAAGCTTCCTGGTATTTGACAAAGAAAAGAACGGCAATGGCTGCCGATCATTTTGAAATAATTTCATCTCACCCCATCTTACCCCATCTCTAAACGCACATTTTTTGTGACGACTTCAGTATCGAGGGCGGTCCTCATGAACAGGTTGTATTGATATTTTGCCTGGGCGAGAAGCATTTCAGTACCATTTGCAACCTGGCATCCGGCTTTTTGCGCTCTGCATAAGAGGCGGGTCATGGCAGGCTTGTAGATGAGGTCCATGACCATTTCTTTGCCGCTAAAGTCGTATTGTTCCAAAGGATCCGCGTCGGTGTTGGGCTCCATTCCGACGGAAGTTGTCTGGATAATGATGTGTGAAAAATGTTCCATCATATCCATACCTTGATGATCAAAACCGCCCCAAGAAAATCCGTAACGCATTGCCAACTCTTTCGCCCGGAACACAGTCCTGTTTAAAATTAAAGCGCGGCCCTTTAAGCGGAAAATTTCTGCCGCAACGGCACGGGCGGCTCCTCCGGCTCCGATTATCGTAATCCTTTTTCCTCTAAGGCTCTTCAGTCCGGTAAACCGCAAGAGTGCGTCGGAAAAACCGAGGCCGTCCGTGTTATACCCCATCCAGCCTTTCGCGCTTCTGACAATAGTGTTACATGCACCAATATAATCAACTCTTTCGGATCGATTCGATAAATGGGGAATAATCGCTTCCTTGTAAGGAACCGTAACCGATGCTCCTTCCAAATTGATTTCTTCGGCCAGGCGTAAAAAAGAATCCAAGGAATCCGAAGGGAAAGGAATGTACACCGCGTCTTTTGTTTCCTGAGTGAACAAAGCATTGTGAAATGCCGGACTGGAAGACGCGGTGAGGGGATAGCCGACAATGCCGAAGATTTTCGTGTTTTTATTGATCTTCTTAAAACGATATAGTTCGACTAATTCTTTCGGGTTAAGCTGCCCCGGCGCCGCCAAAGACAAGCCGCTTTCATCTGAGACGCTGCTGTATGTTAAATGGGAACCCAGGTAATCCGCGAGAATTCTTGTACTCTCTCCAAAGCGGCCCATGCCGATGAGTATCTTTTTTACATCTTTCGTTTCTCTTGCCGCTTGATAAATCCGCAGCACATCCTCCATAGAATGCGGCATGACGGCAACTTTCGCGATTTCATCCCCGGTGCGGCGCAGTTCCCTGATACATTTAGCTAAATCAAAATCCATGTCCTGAAAGTTGTGAACCGAACGGATAATCTTTGTTCCGAAGGTCCGGGCGGCTTCTTCCAGACTTGGTACGTTAAGATCGGATTCAATATCGATGTAGGCAAAATTCTTCCGTTTGTCTACTTCGGCAAAGGATAAGCCCATCGAAAAAAGCGTGATGCGGGAAGCTTCACCGCCTTGATATTTTCCGCCGTCGATGTCTCTGCGGATAGTCAGTATTACGGGAATTCCCGCCATTTCAGGAAAACGCCGGATATGAAGGCGTTCATTGGGTTCAAGAAAATCAACCCGTAATTCTACAACATCGATGAATTTTCTATATTTTCCCAGGATTTCCAAATTCTTTTCTAAAGTATTTCCTGTTAAACTTACACATATTTTCGCCATACATTCCCCTCAAATAATGGTCAGCACTTAAAAATCGGAACGATAAATAAAAAACGACGCGGCTCCGCCTTCTTCATTCAGATTGATCCGCATCATCATCGGCCAGGCCTGACTCGGAAGCCGGTACAAAAGGTATTGTTCCGCCGCGATTAAAGGCTCTCCCATCGCGGTTTTCACTGTATCGGCACTATCGCCCATCTTTATATTATACACCGATACCGGACAAACCTGCCAAACTCTGTCTTTGAAAATATACACTTCGATAGCGGGATATACAAATACCACATCATCCTGCCATGACTCATTTCCCCGGACCGCATATACCGATTCCGGCATTCCCAGCTCATCATACAACATTGAAAGGGTAAATCCTACATAGGAAGCTGGGTCGATTTCCGCTTCGGAATTACCGCTGTCTTGGGCATGTAAAAAAAGCGGTACAAGCATGAATAAGAGAACAAGCAGCATAGGAAATTTTCCGGAAGAAAAAACTTTCATAATAATGATACTCTACCGGGAGAACGGGTGATCTGCAATAGGGGAATTATATGAATTGTTGAAAATTTGTTATGCTGTCAGCTGATCACTTTTTCGGTTTTACTTTAACGCCCACAAGCCGAACGAGATCGGGAAGTTCACCGTCATTGGCAACGGATCGGTTAAGCCAGCCGCCCTCAATCCCGCAGGCATAACGGTTTTTCCAGGCGGCTTGTATTTCCGGCCGCAAAGTGCCAAGCATCGTTTCTACTTCCCGCGCTCCTTTATCGCTGATAGAAATGGTGCAGCAGAAACCGCCTTCCTCAAAAAACACATACAGCAGCAATGATTTTTTGTGAGTGTAACGAAAACCCCAGCCATACGAGTTCCCAAAAGGAAACTTTATTTCACGGTTCAGTTCGTACCGTTCCCGAAGCATCTCTTCAAAACGCGTAAGGCGCCGCCAGGCGTCATCGCCCATAAACAACTTGACTTGTTCTTCTGCCGGCTGAAGTTTTTCGGTAAATCTTTTTTTCTCATTCTCATATCGAAATTTTTCTGTCATGTAACAACTCCTGTAAAATACGATATCCGCAAAGCGGTAACACAAACTCCTCTGTGTTTTTCAAAATCATTTTATCATACAAAACATGACAACTAAATGTCATGTTTTATTTTTGCAGTTCCCTCTTATGCAACTTTTTTTTGTTTTAAGGGTCTTAATATAACAATGATACATTCAGAAAATATGACCTTGGGTTCTCTTGGGCTGAAAGCTGCCGCGGTCTATAAACAGAAAAAAGCTTTTAGTTTTTTGGGGGAAGAAGGTTTTTACAATACGGTTACGTATGAACAGTTCGGTATAAAGATACGGCAATTGGCTTCGCTCCTTTTACAGATGGGAATTGTTCCCGGAGACAGGGTGATGCTTTTAGCGGAGAATCGTCCGGAATGGCCGTTGGCATACTTTGGGACAGTCTTGTCGGGTGCAATTGTCGTTCCGGTTTTAACTGAGTTTATCGCGGAACATATTTCTACAATTGCCCATCACGCAAATATTTCGGCGATTTTTACAACAGAAAAATATCTTTCAAAATTGGCTGGTGCCGCTATTCCCGATACGGTTCCGGTAATAAGAATAGATACGATGCTGGACGCTCGCGACAAGGATTCTATCATCATATCGATAAACGGAAAAGAAAAATCGTTTCCTCTTCACATGGACAATTCTTTTCCGGAAATAAACCGGGATGACGCGGCATCGATTATTTATACATCGGGGACTGTGGGAAACAGCAAGGGAGTGATGCTTTCTCACAGAAACATTATATCAAACGCGGAATCTTCCAGATGTATTGTTAAGATATATCCCAGGGACCGGGTGCTTTCCGTGATTCCTCTTGCACACACATACGAGTGTACGGTTGGAATGATTATTAGCCTTATGAGCGGAGCGGGAACAAGTTACCTTGACCGTCCTCCGGCTCCCGCGGTTCTTGTTCACGCGGTTCAGCTTATCAGGCCGACTGTCATGCTGACGGTGCCGCTCATTATAGAAAAGATTTATCGGCAAAGAATCAGACCGATTCTGGAATCAAATCCTTTATACAAGTTTCCTTTAACAAGGTTTCTCGCGATGAAAATCGCGGGACGCAAACTTCTTTCGTCATTGGGCGGAGCTGTCCGCTTTTTCGGAATTGGCGGAGCGGCATTAGCGCCTGATGTAGAAAATTTTTTGCATAAGGTTCAATTCCCTTATGCGATTGGATACGGACTTACAGAAACGGCTCCGCTTTTGGCAGGGTCGAAACCGTTCAAAGGAACACTTCGTTCAACGGGAAAGGCGCTGCAAGGAATATCTGTGCGGATTGCGGATGCTGATGGAAAGATCATCGGCGGTGTTGGGTATCCTAAAAAAAGTCCGCCGGACCGGGAAGGAGAAATTCAGGCGAAGGGCCCAAACATCATGCTGGGTTACTATCAGGATGAAGAGAGGACCAGGGAAAGTTTTACTGAAGACGGCTGGTTTAAAACCGGCGACCTTGGCAGCATTGACAAAAAAGGCCGGCTCTATATTAAAGGCCGTTCCAAGGCCTTAATCCTGGGACCATCGGGAGAAAATATCTATCCCGAAGAAATTGAAAACATTTTAAACGCGCACGACATTGTAGAAGATTCGCTGGTGTATTCTGATGAATCCGGAAGGCTGACGGCTCTTATTGTATTGAGCGAAAAAGCAAAAACAATGATTGCGGCTTTTGGAGATAATCTTTTGGAATTGAAAAAGATGGCAAACAGAAAGCTGGCATCCTTTGCCCATATTAATCGGATTGAAATTCAGGATGAACCTTTTGAGAAAACCGCCACAAAAAAAATCAAGCGTTTTTTATATCCTAAAAAAGACGCACCGGAGAATAAAAACTGAGGGAGTTGTCTGTTCCGGCTTAGCGGTTTTCAGGGAAGCCGCATTTTTCTACTTCTGCCTCGTGTATCGCTTCTTGGATAAGTTCGTCTAGTTCCAGTTTTTCGTAAAGCTCATTTGCCTCGCTTACATCTCCGCGGATAATAGGGTGGGGCGGGCTAAAGAGAACGCAGCAATCTTCATAAGGCAGGATCGATGTTTGATATGTTCCAATGCGCAGCGCCGTCTTGATGATTTCATCTTTATCCATACCGATGAGGGGCCGGAGCACAGGCAGCGTGATACGGCTTTGGGTACAGGAAATATTTTCCACGGTTTGACTTGCGACTTGGCTTAAACTTTCGCCGGTGATAAGGCATTTGATCTTTTTCATTTTTGCCAAACGTTCGGCACATTCCATCATCGCCATGCGGAGCAGAACCGTTGTCCATGCCTGCGGAGCCCGTTCTTTTATCCGCACTTGCAGTTTTGTAAAACCGATAACATACAGCCGGACTCCCATCGAATACAATCCGACGATGCCCGCAAGGTCTACAACTTTTTGGCGGGCTTCATCGCTTGTGTAAGGGTAGGCGTGAAAGTAAACAGCATCGACATGCATACCGCGGCCCGCCATCATGTATCCCGCGACAGGCGAATCAATTCCGCCGGACAAAAGCAGAAGTCCGCGTCCCGCTGTTCCGACGGGAAGTCCGCGCTGTCCTTTTTTTGACATGCTGTAAATGTAGGCGCGCTCTCTTATTTCAACATTGATTACAGCCTGCGGATTCTGAACATCAACTTTTAACTCCGGCACGGTGTTAAGAACCGCCTCTCCCGCGTCTCTCCTGATTCCATAAGAGTCGAGCGGAAAACTTTTATCGGTGCGGCGGGCTTCTATTTTAAATGTACGGATTCCATTTCGCGCAAGAGACTTTGCTTCTTCAATGCAGGCATGAAAAACTTCATCAATCGTTTTTCCTGTCTTCCTTGTTTTTGCCCAGCCGGAAATTCCCAAAAGATGATCGAGAATATTTTCGACAGTGTTTTCTTTATCTTCGTCGCAGGAAACATAGAACCGTCCCGCGCTTGTGTTTATTTTTGCCCGTGTTCCCCGGAGGCGCGCGGCAAGATTGCGTTTCAATACTTCCTCGAACTCACGGCGGTTTCCTCCTTTAAGGGTTAACTCGCCTAAACGTAATAAATAAATCGTCATGCTTTCCTCATCTGAAAAACTACTTCAAATAGTTGTGAATAATTTCTTTAATAAGACTTTGGGCATTATCTTTGCCGGATATTTTAATCAGCTTATTATAATCTTCTATTTCATCACCAGTAAAAACTACGGAAATTACTTTTTCATATTTCCCTGCTACATGATCATAATCTTCGGGGTGAGCCCAGAAACAGCGAATACAAAACGCCTTGTCTTTATGTATCCAGTTATTGCAATGTTCACAAGTCCAAGATTTTGCCCGATTAGCGGAAGGACTCAGAAGCATAAACACTTCTATATCGTGATTATTCTGCCCGCTGTCAATTTCATACGGTACTCTGTGATCAATCTGTAATATTGATTCATTCATGTTTTCAAGATAAACAAAACATTTTGAACCATATTTTTCAATGAGGGCTTGCTTTAATACTTTTGAAAGTACTGTTCTGCCGTAAGTCTTTGAAAGATTATTTGATACTTCATTTGGATTACCAAATGTATAGGCAGCGATGCTTCGGCCATTACTGCCGCTTACTCTATATGTGACAATTGGAACGCCCTGCTCACGCACATCTCTTACGGCTCTAGGCGGATGATCATAACCATAAGTGTTTTTCAAATCTTCAGAAGTAATAAAACCGTGCTCAAGAATATGTTGAATAACAGTATGCGGTCTTTTGGCAGTAATAGAATTAAGAAAATCTATGAACTCCTTCGGATATGTCATTATACTGCTGCCTCCATGAGTTCTTGCGGAATAACATGTTCATGTGATGATAGTAAGTTTCTGCTAATATAGAGGGCTTCATAAGTGGTTGCTTCTCGTCCAAGAAGAGTTGCTTGTGAAGATATTCCCGCATTCAGCAATATTTTTCGGCACCCTAATCCCTCTGGTAAATCTTCTCCGTATTCTTTACTTCCGCACTGCCCATCATAACTGATAAGAAAATCCACATTTTTTCTATTTAACGATTCAAGTGCTGAAACAAATTCAACAAAAGACACTCCAGAAAAATAACGATTGTCTTTTTTATTGCTCACTCCTTGATAAGGCGGATCCAAATATAAAAGATCACCTGGCCGCGACATTGCAAAAATTTCGCGATAATCAAGCGCGGAGAATTTGCTTTTTCCTTTCAGCAGTTTGGAAACTGCACAGAGATTAGTTTTTATATTTTGAGGATTTGTACCATGTCTGCGCTTGTCTGGCGACTGATTAAACTTTCCTTCCTTACTGTATCGAACAGCTCCTTTAACACAACGTGCTAATAAATATAGGATGATTTCCGGACTTTCATTGCCATCATTAAATTGTTGGCGAACATCATAAAAGTGCCGCACATGATCCAGTCCATAATCAAATTGCTTATTCCATAATGCAGAATATTTTTCGATAAGTAAGTCTGGATATTCTACTGCTGCTTTCAACATATTTACAAGAGGAGCGTTTAAATCATTTATATAGTACAAACCGGTTTTTTTCGTTTGCGCAACAGCAATCGAAATCGCTGCCATTCCAGAGAATGGTTCAATTAAACGATTGAAGCGTTTCGGCATATATTTCATAATTTGAGGCGCTAAGATTCGTTTCGATCCTTGATATTGAACAATATGCGGTGTTTTTCCATTCATTTGCAAATTCTCTTAAATGTATTTTCTCATACCAGTAGTCAATAATCAACCATTTCTTACAGAACTTTTAAAATTGTATGTACCGCGTCAATTAATTTTTCAATATCTTCCGCGGTGGTGGAATACCCTTGCGATATGCGGATTCCTTCCAGAGCCTGCTGTTCGGAAATTCCCATCGCGTCAAGGACAGGCCGTTTCTTTGAAGCCGATGAACACGCTGAGCCTGTGGATACAGCGAAGCCCGCGTCATCTAAAGCGCGCGTCATCACTTCGCCCGGAATACCTTTAAACGAGACTTGAAGAATATAGGGCGAAAACACCGCATCATTTTTCTTTCTGCATTCCGGGATTATTTCCGCGCGGTCAATGTGACGCAGTGCGTCAATCAATAGCTCACAGCGTTTTGCCGCCGCATCGTAATTTTTTTTCACCGCGTCAGGATGAACATATTTTTTCATTGCTTCCGCAAAATGCAAAATACCTTCTCCATTTTCTGTTCCCGGCCTTACCGAATGTTCCTGCCCCCCGCCGGTATTTAAAATACGCGGCTTTTGTTTAAGGTAGAGAATCCCTGTTCCCCGTTTCGCGCGTATCTTGTGACCGCTCATCGCCGCTGAGTCTATATCCCAGCTTTTTATATCGCAGGGAATTTTTCCCAAACCCTGAACCATGTCGCAATGAACATGAATGGGCGCGCTCTGTTGTTTCCGAATAATTTTTGCTAGTTCCGCGATGTCGTTTATGGCGCCGGTTTCATTGTTTACCCATATAATCGAAACCATCCGGCAGTCGGGAAATTTATCCAAAGCCTTTTGAAGATTTTCCGGAGTGATGTGTCCGCTGGAATCGGGATTAACCCAGGCAACGGATTTTCCCATCTGTTTCAAAATATTTCCCTGTGCGCGGACAGAAGGGTGTTCAATAGAAGAAAGCAGCAATCCCGCGTTTCCGGGGCGAAGGAGCAGCGAATTCAATATGATGCAATTTGATTCCGTACCGCCGGATGTAAAAAATAATTGATCGGAAGGAATGTCCAAGAGACCGGTGCATAAAGATCTCGCGTCTTCCAGAGCTTTCCGCGCCGCTTTCCCTTCCGCGTGAAGCGACGAAGGATTTCCAAACGGGACCTCAATATTGATAGTATGATCCGGCGGAGCTGAAGCCGCCCAATCGAAGTACAAACGATCCATGTTTCTCCTTCCTAATACTCTTCCAATTCTGCCAATTCTTCCCAGCGTTGATATTGCCGTTCCAGAGTTTCGCCTAAAGCGTTGTACTCTGTTCCCAATTCGGCAATTTTGCTGTAGTCACTTTCGCCGCCGGAGAGCAGCGTTTCCAATTCTTTTTTCCGTTTTTCACATTGATTGATTTCTGCTTCCAATGTTTCAAATTCTTTCTGCTCTTTAAAAGTCCGTTTCTTTTTTTTGTCTGTTTGATCCTGCTCCCTGGAACTATTTTCCGAAGAAACTTTTTTGATCATCTCTGTACGGTTTGGTTTCTTTTCGGCGGTGATAGATTTTTGCAGTTCCAGATATTCCGTACAGCTTCCCGCAAACCCGGATACGCCGCCTTTGTTATCAAGAACAAGAAGCATATCCGCGCACTTGTCCATGAAACAGCGGTCATGTGATACTATCACAAGGCAGCCTGTGTATGATTCCAAAAAAGATTCCAGAATCGACATGGTAAAAATATCAAAATCATTGGTAGGTTCATCGAGTACGAGGAAGTTCGGATTTGCCATAAGAAGCCGCACAAGATACAGCCGTTTCCGCTCGCCGCCGGAAAGGGCTGTCACCGGGGAATACTGTATCTTTCCTTCAAAGCCGAACTGTTCCAGCATCTTGGCGGCGCTCAATGTTTTTCCGTTGTTCATGGTGATGACTTCCGCGGCTTCTTCGATATAAGCAAGCACGGTCGGAATTTCTTTCCCCGGCGCTGAAAGTTCTGTATCAATATTCTGTTGATAGTAACCAAAAACCGTGTTCTCTCCGCGTATCACGCTTCCCAAATCAGGCGGAATAGTTCCGGTAAGTATATTGAGAAGCGTTGTTTTCCCGCTGCCGTTTGCCCCGAAGATTCCGAGGCGTTCACCCTTCTTAAAATTGTAGGAAAAATCTTCGATGACCGGTTTCCCTTTTTCCCAAGCCTTTGAAATATGTTCCAGTTCCAGAATTTTTCCGCCGAGCCTTCGGCCTGATACTTCAAAAGCAAAGCCTTTATCTTCTTTTATTTTTTCCCGGTTGATCATCCGATGGACGGCATCAACTCTGGCTCTCGCTTTTGTTCCCCGCGCCTGTGGTCCCCGGAGCAGCCATTCCCGTTCGGTTCTCAGCACCGATTCGATGCGCCGTTCCGTGTTTTGTTCGATCTCCGCTTCAACGGCTTTTTTCTCAAGATACCGGGAATAGTTTCCTTCGTAAGATTTTATCCGCGCCCGGTCGAGTTCATAAATCGATGAACATACGTGATCAAGAAAATATCTGTCATGGGTTACCATCAGCACCGCCCGGTCTGTAACGCGCAGATATTCTTCAAGCCATGCTATCGTTGTAATGTCTAAATGATTTGTGGGTTCATCAAGAAGGAGAATCTTTGTATCATCAATTAACACCTGAGCCAGCGCGACTTTTTTTATCATGCCGCCGGAAAGCGTTCCCATTTTTTGTTCCAAGCTGCTTATTCCCAAGATTGTAAGAATCTGCTTGATATTGTTTTCATAATCCCAAAGATTCCGCTTGGTCATTTCCTCGGCAGCTTTATCAAGTTTGTTTTTAAGCCCTGCCGTAATCTCCAGTTCGCTCCGTCCCGCTATTTCCGCGCAGACATCTTCATAGTTCCATATCGCACGGAGCTTCGCGCTTTCCGATTTAAAAACATGTTCCCGAATTGTGTGATCCCGGTTATAAACAGGATTCTGCGGAAGAAACGAAACTCCCGCGTCTTTCGCAAACATGATATTCCCTTCATCGGGAGCAAGGATTCCGGCAATGCAGGAAAGGAGCGTACTCTTGCCGGAACCGTTTTTTCCGATAAGCGCGGCCTTTTCTCCATCATCTAAAGTAAATGTTGCGTTGGTGAAGAGCGGCGCTTCCCGCCCGTTTCTGGAAAGATTTTTTACAGACAGCAGATTCATGCCGGTGATTATAGCGGATTTATCTTCCTTTGTCTGGACAGATTATGATGATTCTCAATATTTGTATTGACAATAAATGTATATACAATTATTATAAAGAGAGGTTAAGAAGTGATTTTTACTTGGGACGAAAGAAAGAACAAGCTGAATATCAAAAGACATGGAATGAGCTTTGAATTTGCTTCCCGGGTTTTTCTTGACCAAAAAAGACTTGAAAAAATAGATATGGAACATTCAACCCTTGATGAAGAACGGCTGAATGTCATCGGAACGGTTGGGTCGTTTCTCGTCTTGTTTGTTGTATGCACCGAAAGAGACGAAACAATCCGGCTCATATCTGCACGAAAAGCAGAACCAGATGAAGAGGCTGAATATTATGAAAACTATGACGCTCGATGAAGTAAAAAGACTTCCCCCGCTTACCAAAGACGAAATACAAGCGGTGAAAGATTTTAAAAATACCGATTTTTCCGACAGCCCGGTACAGACAAAAGAACAGCTCAAACAGTTTAAGCCGTGGTACGAAGTACACCCCAAGGGAAATGATCTGTACAAAGTTACGATAAAAAAAACAGCCGTACAGATACGAATAGACAATGATGTCTTGGAAGCTCTCAAAGCGAAAGGCAAAGGTTACCAGACACGAATAAACGAGATTCTCCGGAAAGCCGTGTTGGGCTAGAGAAAGAAAGGAACAAGATGAGAAATCCAACAGAAACGATTGGCAATTTAATTGACAAACAGAGTGTCAGTTTTATCAGTTCGGTAGATGAAGATGGTTTCCCAAACACAAAGGCAATGTTAGCGCCCTGCAAAAGGGAAGGCATCAAAATATTGTATTGGCATACCAACAGTCCTTCCATGAGAGTAAAGCAGTATCGGAATAATCCGAAAGCCTGCGTCTACTTTTGCGACAAACGTTTTTTCCGCGGAGTCATGTTAAAAGGCAGTATGGAAATTGTCGAAGATAAAAAGATCAAACACGCATTATGGAAAGACGATTACACTATGTACTACAAAGACGGCGCGGACGGAGACGATTACACTGTTATAAAGTTCACCGCGGAAAACGGAAGGTACTACAGCAATTTTCATTCGGAAGATTTTAAGGTTGAATGATTTAGTTGATAGAGAAAGTCAATCACGCGTTCTTCCTGCACCCCGGACAAATACCAGTAACATAGAGCACATGCCGGTGTACTGTTACCTGCTCTTTTTTTTCAAAAGCGCGGACGAAGGGTTTAATGATACAATCGCCCATGTCAATGAAACAATGGCAGCTTTCACAGTGGAACCAATGTTTGTGGGATGATTCCAAACGGGAAAAATATCGTTCGGTTCCGTGACTATCACAATGAAGGACAAAGGATTCCGCGTAACCTTCTGTTTCAAGGTAAGACAAAATTCGATACACCGTTGCCTGGTTGCAGCTCATGCCGGTCAGTTTAAAAACCTGCGATGCCGATAAAGGTTCCTTTGAGTTGTGCAATATTTCCAATACCTGTTTGCGCGCTTTAGTCATACGATGAATCCTCCTCCGCTACCATTTCCGTCGGACAAAAGAAATGACGGCGGCTGAAAGGAATACGACTCCGGCGGTAACTACCACCATGGAACCGACCGGCACATCCCAGAACCAGCCGAGCATCAATCCGATAAATGAAAACAAGGCTGACAATATCGAAGCAAAGAACATCATTCCGCTGAGGCTTTTCGCGGAATATGAGGCGCAGCCCGCGGGAAGCGTCAGCATCGCGATCACCATGACGATGCCGACAAAGGTTTGGAGCAGAACGATAGCAATGGCGATAATTCCTAAAAGAACAAGAAAAAATATCGATGTGGGAATACGGCGGACTCTGGAAAATTCTTCATCAAAAGAAGCGGCTTCGATATGCGGATAGAAACGCCACACCAAAAACAGAAGCACCGCGTCCAATACCGCCATCAAAATAATATCGCCGGATGAAATCAAAAGGATGTTTCCGAAAAGATAACTTGAAGGATCGGTGTAGCCCGGAGTCTTTGCCATAAACAAAACGCCAATGCTCATTCCGATAGCCCATATCGCGTTGATTACGGTATCTTCGCGCTGTTTTGCTTTGAGCGAAACAAAGCCGATAATGACCGCCGCCAGAATCGCGAAGATCATCGCGCCGGCCATAGGAGGAAATCCTGGGATAATATTCGTCGATGAAAAAAAGAGCGCCATCCCAATACCGCCAAGCACCGCGTGAGAAATGGAACCCGCGAGGCTCGATATTCTTCTTACCGTGATGATCGATCCCAGCACGCCAAACAAAACGGCGGAAAGAATTCCCGCAATAAGGGCATTCCGAATAAAAGGCATGTCGGGACTGAAAAGCGCGTCAATAAAACTACGCATGATCAACCTCATCGTAACAATTATCGCTGGGAATACTTGTTTTGTGCAATATCAAGGAACTTTTTTCAAGAGCATGAATGTCATGCGCTTCCGATCTTTTTGGTCCGGTCTTATGTTGTACTATGCTGCATTGTCCCGAATGATTATGCCTTTCAAGGCACAGAACACGGTCCGTCAATGATGATACAAATCCTGTGTCATGCGTAACAATCAGAATGCTTGTTTTTCCTTTCAGCGAGTCCAGGGTGTTGAAAAGACGGTCTTCGCTTTCAACATCCATGTTGGCGGTGGGTTCATCCAAAATGAGGAAATCGGGTTTTGCCGCCAAAGCCCTCGCGACAAGAACTCTTCGTCTTTGACCGCCGGAAAGGGCTGTGTAAGACCGCCCCGCAAGATCGGCAATATCAAGCTGCGCCATCGCGTCTTCTACCGCCTGTTTATCCTCCGCGGTAAAGCGGCGGGATAAAGGACGTATCCGTCCCATCTTGATTACATCCTTAACGCAAATAGGAAAGGCCTGGTCAAACCCGGAAAGCTGAGGAACGTAGCCTACTCTGTCCCGGACTTTTCTGGGATCATTTCTCAGCAGTAATACACTCCCCGTTTCGGGAGATTCCAATCCTAAAATGAGTTTTAGGATTGTTGTCTTTCCTGTACCATTCGCGCCGGAAAGGGCGACAAATTCCCCTTGATGAATATGAAAACTGATCGAGTCGAAAACCTTAAATGTGTTGTAAGAAAAAGAAACATCCTTACATTGAAGAACAATTTCTTTATCAAGGGGATGAAAAGGGATCATTTACTGCTGCATTCCTCTTATCAAACTATCGCCCATAGAACGGATATTGGCAAGCCAGTCTTCGGCAAGAGCGTCAAGGGGTACCACCTCGGCCCCAACAGCCGAGGCAACGGCCTTCGCGGTATCCGCCGGAAATTCCGTCTGGACGAATATCACTTTTACTTGTTCAGCCCTGGCTTTTGTAATCAAATCCGTAATCTGCCTTGGGCTCGGTTCTTTACCGCCGCTTTCAACCGCTTCCTGTGTTATACCGAACTCGTCAAAGAAGTATCCAAAAGACGGATGATAGACAAAAACGGAACTTCCTCTGAGCGGAGCCAGCGCGCTTATCAGCCTGTTAAATTCGTTATCAATATCATTGATCAACGCGGTATAGTTGCTTCTGTACACGGCGGCTTGTTCGGGAATGACGCTTTCCAACGCTTCGCATACGTGCCGGGCCAAAATCTTTGCGGGTTCTCTGCCAAGCCATGTATGCCGGTCAATTTCTATCCCCACGGGAGCATCATGATCATGTCCTTCATCTTCATGATCGTCGTGACCGTTGTCATCAACTTCATGATCATGACCGTCTTCTTCATGTCCGTGTTCATCATCTTCATGTTCTTCGTGACCGTGTTCATCAGCTTCATGGCCGTGTTCATCATCTTCATGACCGTGTTCTTCTTCTTCATGATGCTCAGCTTCCGCGTGACTGTGCCCGTCCTCATCCCCGTGATCATGTTCTTCCATGTATCTGAAGACAACTCCCTGGGTTCCGTCTACAATTTTCAAGTTGGGATACAGGTTTCTGATTTTTGGAACAAGATTGATTTCAAAATCCGTCCCGGATAAAATCCAGACTGATGCCCTTGATAAATCCGTCATCTGCCGGGGGGTCGGTTCATAGGTGTGAGGTTCCTGACCCGGACCGACCAAGACCAGGGGCTTTATCGTACTGCCGCTTATCCGCTCCACAAAGTACGATTGAGGCAAAATGCTCACCGCGACAACCGTCTCCCGCGGAGTATCTCTCCTGCCGCCCGCAAACACAAGCGCGGCGTTTAGCATTAACATAACTGTGATAAAAAATAATATCCATTTTCGATTAAAAAGCATTTTTGTATTTCCTCCTTAAAATGCAAATCATTTGCATTTTAAATTATATATGTTTCTCAGCTTCACTTGTCAAGAGTTCATATCGCACTTTGATCGGGTCTAAAACAGATTCATTTCCAAATCGTCTTTTTTTACTTCTTCGATGCATTGCATGAAACGTTCTTCCAGTTCTTGAAGTGTATTAGAGATGGTCTCTTTACGGTTTTCCCGATACGCGGATAATTTTTCCGTAAGATCAATAGGTTCACCGGTACAGATGACTGCTGTCTTGGGACGGACATTCGGGCGGTTTTCAAAAGTGCCTCCCATGCTTCGGCTGGCAAAATCCCAAAGATTCTGAGCGTATTCAATAATCAAATGGAAAGAGGTATCTTTTGTAGGAATTGGGCTTCGGAAGTAATACAGGAAATCAACCAGTTCCATGTGACGGGCGGCATACCAGCCTTCCCCTGTCAGGCGGTCCGCAAGAGCCCGTTCTTCCAGGGGCATATTCCGCAAATGTGTTCTATCTTTTCCGGGCAGAAAGATTCTATCCCAGCATATTTGCCGGATATAATTTACCCTGATCATAATATCGCCAAGGGTCGGGTCGATCCCAAGAATTCTTTCCGCCGTGGTCAGGGCTTCCGTCATGAGCGTTTTAGTCCGTTCTTCGTAAGGCCGGTCGGTATCTATGGGAATCCCGTAAAATGCCTCGGTTGTTTTCAGCAAATTATTTCTTGCCATTTCAAATCTTTGAAAAATCGTGTAATCTTTTTTTTCTTTTAAGCGCCGTCCCGATTGACCGGAAATGGTAACCCGTTCAATTTTATCCATAATTTTTTTCAATTGATGTTTGGCTCTTTTGCCGTAACGATAATGAATGGAGACCGGAAGGATCTCCGCGTGTTTTTCATTTCCGCATTTATCTAAATTACCGGCACTCTGGAATCCTATTCTGATAACGCCTTGTTCAAGCCTTTGAATCTCTTCGCTGTTATATGTAACCTGTCCTTCGGGCGCGATTCCTACCGGGTAAGGGCCGTTTTCCAAAGCCTTGTAAATTCTCGTCATGCCCGCGCTGTCTATCTTTGCGTGATAGATCGGCATGGCTTTTATCCGGGGAAGCAGCCACTGAATAAAAGGACCGCCCCAGCGCAGAACTTCATACCCATAAACAAACGCGATATGAGAATTGATGGGAAACGTAATTCCGGATTTTTTGGCAATCTTTCTTAAACGAAAAAGAGCCAGCCATCCAAGGAGTTGAGGCTCGTCTCCGTAAGCGTGCCTGAACGCGAGAATCGTACTTGTTTTTCCTGACAGCGTTCGATAGAAAGAATCTATGAGCCGGCCGGACTGATGCAGCTTGAAACGGGCGACCCCTAAAACAAAGCGCAGATATATTCCGCCAAAGAGAGCCGCTATACATACCGCAAATCGGGAAAGAAAAGGTTCCGGTACTGTTATATCCGGCAAAGCCGTTATCATCGGTTTATAATATGGTTTCTTCATAAATATGTAATCATTATATAGTGGGAAAGAGAGACAATGCAAGTTTTTTGAGTCTGTTTTACATTCCGGGTTTTTGGAACAGATGTATGTATTAATAGCAAAATGTGAATGTATTATTGTCTGATTATGTATACAAAATGAATAAGTGATATCATTATTTTTCTATAAGTTTAGATAATTCGTTGTATTATATAATATTGTGTATTTTTAGCAAAGGATCGTTTTTGGCACGTTTTTTGCTGTAAAACGAGTAAATGGATTTTGCTTGATTTAAATCGCCGAACGATGTATCATCAAAACTAATTTTATAAAGGGTAAGCATACACTGAATAATGTCATCGAAACTTATTTGGTGTTTCCCTAATGGAAACACTGATTTATTCAAT
>DBDH01000079.1:3824-4540 GCA_002293455.1 Treponema sp. UBA937 | reverse complement strand
AAAGTCCGGAGTCAATTTAATCATCGTTGCCCTAATCTCATCACAATTGTGAATGTTTGCGGAGGCATCTTGTAAATGAAAAAAAGAATAATGGTTTTCTGTTGTTTGCTTTTTTTGTGTGTATTGAATTTCAGTTTTGCTCAATCTTATGTTTCTGTTCCTTTAGAAAATAATGTGTATTACATAATTGATAATGCTCTTTTGCGCGGTCTCTGTACTGTGCCTCCTTCCGCAAAACCCTGGTCCGAAAATACTGTAAAACAGCTCCTGCATGAAATGTTGGCGTCATCGAAATTATCTTCCGCGGAATATGATGTAGTAAACGATGTTTTGGCTCAGTTTGAACGGAATCCCGGTTTTGATTGGACAAGTGGAACATATTACACAGAAAAAGCCCTGAAAGATGAATCCAAATTATCTATGGAAGCAGGCGCGACGTGGGAAAGTACGGTATCGATGAACCTGCTTTCGCCGTTTGCCATTGCCACCTACAACATTCTGGGCGTTTATCTTTCCGGCGATATCGGAAAAAACTTTTCCTATAATTTCACAGGCCGGGGGGAAGTGTTGTATATTCCAATAGAAAAAAATCCAATATATTATGATTCTTCTGACCCAGCCCATAGGCCCCTTAACGCTGACCGGGGTACCAAGAATGACAGCAGTACGTATCTTCCCGCGTTCTTCCCTTACAGTTTTTCCAAAGTTTGGGAAGC
>DBDH01000079.1:3200-3772 GCA_002293455.1 Treponema sp. UBA937 | reverse complement strand
ATAGAAGACCGGCTTCAATTCCGTTTTGGACGAATGCGCCGTGATTGGGGGGCCAACGGAACAGGGAACAATCTTTTCCTGAACAGCGCCGCAAGGCCTTTCATGGCGGTGGAAGGCACGGCAAAGCCCACGGACTGGCTCAATTTTTCCTTCATAACCGGAGTGCTGGAGTTTTACAAAGAGAAAGAAAGTAAAATCGATTCAAGCACTTTCCAAAACGCGTTTTCGGTTGCTATGGTGGAAATAAACTATAAGAATTATTTTCACATTGACGGCGGCAGCACCACAGTCTGGCCGAAACGTTTTGAGCTGGGATACCTTTTTCCCATCAATAGCAATTTCATGTATCAGAATAACATAGGAGATTTTGATAATCTTGGAATGTTTTTCAACATTTCCGGTCAGTATCCGGGAGTCGTTAAGGTTTGGGCATCGGCTTATCTTGATGAAGCAGATTTGACAACAAAACCTTTTCTGGAACTTGACCGTAACATGTACGCCTATCAGGTTGGAACAAAAGTGAATCTTCCCTGGATTCCTTTTGGAACGGTGAGTTTGAGTTATACAAAAAT
>DBDH01000079.1:0-3182 GCA_002293455.1 Treponema sp. UBA937 | reverse complement strand
CCGATGCAGCAAAACTATTTAAATCATGCAGAGAACTTAGGATACTACCTTCCGCCCAACTCGGATGAGTTATTATTAAGGGTTGAGTCTATGTTTATGCCGGGAACAACTCTGTATTTCCAGTATCAGATGATTCGGCATGGCGTTGAATACGGACCAGGACGGGTTTTCGGAAGCGCATACAGTGATGTTTTGAATTATGGCAATGTAAATAGTTACCGTAAATATTTTCTCCATGACGGAACATACGAATGGAATCATATTCTTAAAGTCGGCGGAAGTTACAATCTAAAACTATTTAACATTCCGATTGCGGTATTCGGTGAATTAGGCCTTGCGTTTGTAAGATACAGCGGCATCCCGGGCGGCGGAACCAGCACCGGCAAAGAAAACTACAGCTTTTTCTCCGATGATATTTATGATTCGGAAAACCGCTTTATCTTTTCCATCGGTTTTAAAATCTATCCGAACATTGGAAGATAACATAACAGTCCGTGTCTGCAAAACAGGCATGGACTGTGTTTTTATTTCCTTCGGAATCCGGNNACCTTTTTCTGATAGTCACGATAGGCGGGATACCGTTCGCGGGATATTCCTTCCGACATGGCGGACGATCCAATAAAGAGCAAGGTAAGAACAAGAGCGCCGATAATGCCGCTCTCAAAGGGATTTCCGCCGATTAACGCAAACGCCATGAGCCAGAGGCTCCACCACGTTCCCATTTCGCCAACATAGTTTGGATGTCTGCATATTGAAAAAAGTCCGCTGGAAACAAAACCTTGTTTCACTTCTTCATCATATTTTGAAGGATATTCCTTCCCTTCGCGCGCGGCTTTTTTTGCCTCTTGAAACATATTCTGTTCCCCGTCGGAAAACGTTTCCAGTAAAATTGATAAAGCACAAAGCACAGCGGCGGCAATAAACCAAAGATTGACGACGGTATCGTGTTGTATCATATAATACATCGGTAAGGTAAAAGCCGCGAATAAAGCATTCTGAAAAAACGAAATAAACAAAAGATTAAACAATTGCCAAAGAACAGGGTTATTGATTTTCTGCCTAAGGATTCCCCAGCGGTAATCTTCCATGCCGGTGTAACCGCCTTTGGACGCAAAGTTCCATGTCAGCCGAATTCCCCAGACGGCAATCAAACCGGACGCAATAATGATAACGGGAGAAAATCCGCCGCGCCATGCATAAAACAGACCGTAAAACACAGGCTGTACGCTCCACATCCGATCCACCCATGAATAATCCTTGGTGATCAATCCCGCAAAAAAGGAACAAATTGCAAAACCTAAAGCGCAAAGAATCACAATGAGGAGAGGATTGGCTGTGCTAAGCCATACGGGCAGTACAGAAACTCCTCCCGCAAAGAAAGCCATAATCGCAAAACTCGCACACAGCGCAGCAAACAGATACATAATAAATTGTTTCATTCAAAGAGTATAACGAAAAATCCTTTATTGCCTCAACAGGGCTGTATGAAATATCACCGGTTCCGTTCCAGTTCTTCCAAATCGCGGAATGAAACTTTTCCGACGCGCGTCATCGGCATGTCATCGATAAACTCTATGTTTCGCGGACGCGAATATGTCAGCAGTTGGCTTTTACAGCTGTCGATGATTTCTTCTTTAAGGGAGTCGGTTCCTTCATATCCGTCTTGAAGCACGATGAAAGCCTTGGGAACCTCGCCCTGACTTTCGTGCGGCACACCGATAACGCAGGATATGCGGACCGCCGGATGCTTGTTAAGAACATCTTCAATATGAGACGGATACACGGCTATGCCCGATGTTTTGATAATGCGTTTTGCCCGCTGTTTAAAGTAAAAGAAACCATCCGCGTCCATGCTGCCAATGTCGCCGGTATGCACCCAGAGTTTTCCGTCTTTATGCCGCTTGAGCGTTTCGGCGCTTGCTTCGGAATCGTTATAATAACCGAGCATGACTGTCGGGCCGGACACGCAGATTTCACCTTCTTCCAGCGGAGCGCATTCTTCTTCGGTTCCGGGCTTCACCACTTTAAGCCAATTGTCGGGGCAAGGAAGGCCGAAGGTCCTTTCGCGTCCTTCGCCGCGCGGCGTGATAGCGCAGGCGGTTACCGTTTCGGTAAGCCCGTATCCTTCGCGCAGCACAATATTGGAACCGCCTTTTTTCAGCGTTGCTTCAAAGCGTTTTTTGATTTCCGGGCTGAGGGAATCGCCGCCGCAGAAAATCCCTTTAAAAGAATCAAGTTTCAGTTTATTAAATTCCTTGTCGGCGGCAAGAGCGTCGAACAAGGTCGGAACGCCGGCCATAAAATGCGGCTTATATTTTTTCACAAGAGCGGCGAGACCGTTTGCCTTGAACTTCGGTATGAGAACACATGTTCCGGAGTTTATCAGAATCGCGTGAATGCCTACGGCAAGACCGAATCCGTGAAATACCGGAAGGATCGAAAGCATTTTTTCGCCGGGCAGAATAGGCCCGCCGGCTGCCGCCATTTGTAAAGCGAGCGCGTTACAGTTTCTGTTTGATAACATGATGGCTTTTGGTTCCGCGGTACTTCCGCCGGAAAAAAGCACAAGCGCCATTTCATCGGGGTTGATGGGATCGGGCGTCTCGAGTTCAGGCGCTTCGGGTTCCGCTTGAAGCGCGGCCCATTCCAAAACCGTATCGGAATAAGGAACGGGTTTTATTTTGCGGCCCAGTGTAAGGGAAAATCCGGTTTTGGTAACAATATCCATCTCGGTTTTCAACGAACAAACAACGATTTTTTTAAAACCGGCGCTGTCCTGTATTTCAGCGAAACGAGGAAAAAACCCGTCAAGGGTAACGGCCGCTTTCGCTGAAACAAGTTTCGCGTACGCTTCAATTTCCGGCGAAGCGGAAAGCGGGTGGATAGGCGCGGGAATCGCGCCAAGCCTGTTCAGCGCGTAAAACGCAACGACGGCTTGGGGAATATTCGGCAGGCAGATAATCACCATGTCGCCTTTCCGAATGCCTATTTGGAAAAATTTACGGCTCATGTGAACAATGTGATTATCAAGCGCATCTCTCCGCGTTTTTTTTCCATAAAAAACGAGTGCGGTTCCGGAAGGGTACTGTTCACAGTCTTTTTTAAGCGATCCATACAGAGAAAGATCGGGATAATGCAAACTCCGCGGAGTTGTTCCGAAATATTTCAGCCAGGGCTGTGTC
>DBDH01000050.1:2792-3249 GCA_002293455.1 Treponema sp. UBA937 | reverse complement strand
ATCGTTTGACACCAATTGATTCCGTCAACTATTTTCCTTGACGCTAAAAGCATGGAAGCGATAACAAGTTCCTTTACCGCGTTGGCATTGGCTCCGGGAGTGTTGAAAACAACAATGCCGCTTTCGCTGCAGCGGGGAATCGGAATGTTGTTCACTCCGGCTCCAGCCCTGGCTATCGCTTTTACGCTTGCGGGAAATTCCATATCCAAAAGATTGGCGCTTCTCACAAGAATCGCGTCAGGGTTGGGAAGGTCCGACGCAACTTCGTATTTGTCCCTGGGGAAAAGTTCCAATCCCTCCGGGGAGATTTTATTCATCGTGCTGATTCTAAACATCATTCATTCCTTTATGTTAATTTAGTGAAGCAATCATTCGATTGCCGCAATCATTCGATTGCCGCAATCATTCGATTGCTTCTGCTTTTCAGCTACTTGCTCAGCTTATAATAGGGTGATTC
>DBDH01000050.1:0-2708 GCA_002293455.1 Treponema sp. UBA937 | reverse complement strand
CGGAATTCCGGAACAGTTTCAATTCCTATTTCCAGTTTATTATCAAAAATATACCCTGAAAATGCCATTGACGCTAATTGCCCATTATGCAAAAGCGAATAACCGGACCCGTTCCTAAGAAAATCATCTTCGCTGTCCCAAAAATATTTCGGCACCGTGGTTCCCGGCATGGCGTGATACATCACTGCATCAGTTTTTACTATTTTAACCTCTGTTGTGTCAGACACCGAAATCGGACGCTTTTGGCTCATATATCTTTCGTGGTCAAATCTGAAATTGACCCGCGTGTTCAGTTCAATAACACCGGCTTCAGTGGTATTACCCTTTGAGGGGACCAACTTTTCACCGAATAAAACCGAAAGGGTTTCATTCCATTCGTCAGGAAAAACCTGCATCCATTCAGGATGAAGCTCCCGGTTTACTTTCCTCTGTGTATTTAAAGCGAAGTCTTTAAACCGGTGGTTAAAATCCGTATTCGTCCAATCGCCGAACAACAAACTCATGCCGCAGGGGTTGAGAACATAAAACGTGCGCGGTTCATCCGGATTGTCCGCAAATATCTTGCCCGATACTTTTTGTTCCGCCACAGAGCGGGCGAACAAATTATTTATTGTTACCGATTGTAAGGATTCAATTGCTTTGCCGTACTGATTCTTGTCCAATAAAATCATTGTCCGCCCTGCTGTCCTTTTCCTTTAAGCGTTTGCCTTGGCGAATTTCTCCATAAACCCGATCAGCGCTTTCACGCCTTCAATCGGCATGGCGTTGTAAACACTGGCGCGCATTCCGCCGACAAGCCGGTGTCCCGCGAGGTTCACCATTCCTTCGGCGGCGGC
This sequence comes from Treponema sp. UBA937, assembly GCA_002293455.1. Lineage (GTDB taxonomy): Bacteria > Spirochaetota > Spirochaetia > Treponematales > Breznakiellaceae > UBA937. Next base: position 1,872 of record DBDH01000050.1, on the reverse strand, counting down.
TTCCGCAACAAAGCGCTTTTCCTTTTCTTCGTCGCCGATAACAAAGGGGATGTTCATGAGGCTTCGCGAATTCTTTTCGACAGGAGCGCGGAACATTGTTGAATTATCAAGGTAATCATACAGAAGATTTGCCTTTTCAATGTTGCGTGCTTCTATCGCGCTGACGCCTCCCATGTTTTTCAGCCATTCTAAAACCAATCCGACGATGTAAATAGCATAACAAGGCGGCGTGTTAAACATCGATCCTTCTTTCGCCTGAATATCGTATTTGAGAACATCAGGCGTCCAGCTTGGAGCATTCCCGATTACATCATCCCGGACGATAACAAGAGTTACTCCGGCAGGCCCCAAGTTTTTCTGGGCGCCCGCATAGAGAAGGCCGAACTTGCTGACATCGAGCTTTTCCGAAAGAATACAGCTGGAAATATCCGCTACGAGGGGAACATTCCCTGTTTCCGGAATAGAAGGCCAGCGGGTTCCTACAATAGTATTATTCATTGTAATATGATAAAAAGCGTCATCGGCGGCAGGAGCCGGAGCATCAGGGATATACGTGTAGGCTTTATCTTTGGAACTCGCCGCCACATGTACGTCAACGTACTTTGCCGCTTCCCCGGCGGCTTTTTTTGCCCAAATACCGGTATCAATATATGTAGCCTTCTTCCTCTGTGTACCGAATTCCACTCCGGCTAAATTGATCGGAATCGCCGCAAATTGAAGGAGCGCCCCGCCCTGCAAAAAAAGCACTTTATAGTTATCCGGAACCGACATGACTTCCCGAAGAAGCGCTTCTGTTTTTTCGATAATGGGCTTGTAGTCCTTGGACCGATGGCTCATTTCCATGACTGATTGGCCTGAGCCGTTCGCATCGCACATTTCGGCGGCGGCCCGTTCAAGAACTTCCAAAGGCAGCATGGAAGGTCCGGCAGAAAAATTATAAACCCGTTTCATTAGATTCCTCCTGAAAATAATTTTCTTTATAGCAATCCGGGTAACTTCACGGTTAAAGCCCGGAGTTCACTCACCACATACGCGTTCCGCACAAAAATATCCGGCCCCAAATCCAACACAACCGGGGCAAAGTTGACAATGCCTTTAATCCCCGCGGCTGCCAGTTTTTCGGCGGACTGCTGGGCGGCGTTTCCCGGAACACAGAGGAGCGCCATTTCAATACCAAAACGGCTGATCACTTCCGCCATTTTATACACCGGAAAAAGCGGCACGGGCGACTTTAATATTTCCACCCGGTTTACGTTTGAATCGAAACCGGCGGCGAGTTCAAAGCCTTCCTCTGTGTAACCGTCAAAGTTAAGATACGCCGAACCAAGCCGCCCCAGCCCCACGATACAAAAAGTTCTTTTCCGGTTAAGCCCCAAAGCTGAACGGATTGCTTTTTTCAAGATTTCCGCATTATAGCCCATGCTGGAGCCAACATCACCGCCTAAAAAGGAAATGTCCTTCCGGATAGTATGGCTGGACCAACCCGTTTTCTGTTCAATTTCCCCGCTGGTAATGAGTTTGGTTCCGGCATGATCCAGAACCCTCATGAGGTAAAGCAGCCGCTCTTTTGTAGGTTCTGAAATTTGATCCATAACGCCGCCTATCTGTGAAATATTTCACAGATAGAATAGCAAAAAAGAAAAATTGTGTCAAGTTTTTCTCAGCGTATGTGTCAATAATGTATTCCCGAATAGAGAGCTTGTTGCAAAACTTTGTAACAGCCTCTGCATACAAAAAAAACATTTTTTTTCAGAAAAAGTAAAGCAAAAATGACGCTGATGCCATTATACGGGTATTCGGCCCTATCCGCGTATAACTCCCTATCTTCGTATGTTAGCAGCCCGCAATAGCGAAACAAACCATAAGGAGTTC
>DBDH01000062.1:49627-56162 GCA_002293455.1 Treponema sp. UBA937 | reverse complement strand
CCGGCACCGGCAGAACCCGCAGCAGCGCCGCCCCGGGAGCGGCCCGAAACAAGTGCCGTTTCCGAAAACAGCGTTCTTCAAACAATTCCCCCGGAAGGTGTCCCGTATAAAATCCGCTGGGGAGATACCCTTTGGGACATATCGGAGGCATATTATCGCAATCCTTGGCTTTATCCCCGTATTGCCCGTTTCAACGGCATTAGGAACCCGGACAGAATCATTTCCGGTACAACCATCAGGATTCCTCCAAAAAATTAAACGGCGTTCACATCGGTATCCGCGTTTGTTGAAACCGGATGCCGGGTTGAAGGAAAATTTCAAAAAAGCTGCCTATATGAAACATTCTCTTGTTTATTGCGTAATGGTTTTTTTTCTCATGACCTTGCATGTTTTTATTTCCTGTAACTCGAATGTTATTTTGGGGATTCCCCGGGATGAGGTTCTGGAAAAGCTGAAAAGCCAAAATATCGATTTTATTTTAGAGGCTGATCCTGATGAAATATTGAATCTCAACAAGCTGCACCCTTCCGCTCCGTTTTATATAGGACTTTTGGTAAAAGCCGCGGATGATCCGGTTCGGGCGGCGGTTCTTTTTGAAAAGGCGCTTGAAAGTCCTTCCGAACAAGTTCGGAAAGCGTCCGCCGAACAATTGCTGCCGTTTCTTGTAAAAAAAACCGATAACACGTCCCTGCCCAGCCGGATACAAAAACTCAGCAAAGAAAATGATCTTAAAACCGATGCATCCATGCAAACACTGAACAACGCGGCCTTATATATGTTGGGACGATACCGTGAAATCAATCCCCCTGATGCTGAGGATTTTTTATCCTGGAACCTGGGATTTTATCTAATGGCACAGCTTCACATTGAAAAAAATCCTGGAGAAGCGCAAAAACAGGAAATCCGGAATTACTTTCTTGCGGGACCAATGGATGAAGCGCGGATTTGGGCTTTCGAAGAATTGCAAAAAATCTCTCCTCTGTGTATGACCGCCGCGGAAATGACTGCCATCGAGGGAAGAATTGCCGTATATAGATCGAGTTTTAATGAAGGAATAGAACGATTCAAAACCGTTATTGAAGAGGATCAGGCTTTGTTTTTCGTGTATATCGATCTTTTGCACGATTTAGGCAGGGCTTATCAGTTTACAAAATATCAGCAGGAAGGGATTGAGCGTTTTTCGGAATGGGAGACATGGCTGAGGGCCGGCGCTGAAATCGGAACATCAATTTTGAACATTGATGTTTCAGAAGCTCGCTACAGGCTGCTGTACTTTATCGGAAGGAGTGAATCGCAGGGGGAACATTATGACGCCGCGATACAGGCATTTGCGGAAGCGTTGAAGTTCACTTCTGACGCGGATCAACAGGATGCTTGCATTTGGTATATACTCAATGCGGTTCTTTTGGAACATCCTTCCGAAGTAAAGTCATATCTTCATACTTATGTGCCCCAATGGAATGATGATGAGTATTTTTCCGATATTATGGACAGGGTTTCCCAATATCTGGTTTCATCCGGAGATTGGACCGGATTGCTGGAAGTTTTTGCTTTGATGCAAAACGGAAAAGATGGTACGACAACAGCAAAATACGCGTACACTATTGCGCGTGCCGTCATGGAAGGTTTTATTCTGCCGGAAGCGGTGACAGACACCGCGGAAACGTATTTCAGAATCGCCTTTGAAAAAAGCGGAAAGTCTTTCTATTATAGGGCGCTTTCGGCGTCATTTTTAGGAGAAGAAGTAAATCCGCTTTCCGAAAAATCTGAATCAAACATAAAAACACTCATTTCCAACAAAGATGAGCTTGAATTTCTTCTCAATTTTTTTGAGTTTGGCGCCGGAAGTTTTGCCTATGCTTATTTCAGGGATTTGCCGCTGACCATTAATGAACAGCGGATCGCCGCGCGGCGTTTTATCCAGGCGGATAATTGGTACGATGCGATTCGAGTCTGTTCGGTGTTTATGAACCGTGAAGAATATGAAACGCGGCGGGAAGATTTGGAGATGTTTTATCCGCGGCCTTATGCGGAACTGATAGAAAGAAACGCCGCGGAAAATCAGATTCCTACGGAAATCTTTTTTGGTCTTATCAGAACGGAAAGCGCTTTTAACGCGAATATCAGTTCCTGGGCGGGGGCTGTCGGGTTATCGCAGCTTCTGCCTGATACGGCTTTGGATATGGCGCTTAGGATCGCGCGCAGAGGAGGGCCGAATTATATTGAAGACGGCAGCATTGATCTGCGGAATCCGGAAATCAATGTGCATATCGGCGCCTGGTATTTAAACTATCTTGTAGAATATACCGGAAGCCCTGTACTCGCATTGGTTGCATACAACGGAGGGATGGGAAGGGTGCGAAGATGGCGGACGGCAATGCCCGATTTACCGGAAGATATTTTCCTTGAAACTATCGTGTATGCGGAAACCAGAGAATACGGCAGGAGAGTTCTGGGCGCCGCCGCTGCTTACGGATATTTATATTATGGTATGTCGATGGAGGCAGTAATTGCCGATATATTTAAAGGTAAGCTCTGAAAACCAGTCCGGGATTCCCAGAGTTTACCGCGAATCTTACCAGGAGAATTATTAATCAGCGTGAACCGGATTTCTTCAGAACCAGACCACTCATCATTTCGCTCAGCGGCCGTCGCGGGAACCTTGATTTTAGGCATTAGCGCGATTTTTTTTGGTCTTTCCATTGCGGCGGCTCTTTTTGATCTACCCTTTTTTATTAAAGAACCGGGAACTTTTTTTGTCAGAGCCTTTGGGGTAATGGCTTTTATTATTCCGGCGTATCTTTTTTGGGCATCCTTTGCCTTGGCCGATCCTTCTTACAAGGCGGATAAACTGTTTCTCCTCTGTGTGAGCATCCTTCCGTTAATCACATTAGCGCTCGGATTCGGCATTCTCAAGGATTTTGATATTTGGTCCGGAACAAACGCATTTATCGCAAAAGCAGGCAGACCCGGTTTTGCGGCTATCGTTTTAACCATTATGGTTATTGAATGTCTCATCATCACTGCTTTAAAAATGATCTTTTTTAGAAAAGATAAGACACTGTTCAAAAGCACAGAGGAAGCAAACAAGAAAAAGGCGCCGAAAGAAAATCCGGTTCAGACGAATCTCCACGACATTCGGGATGTTTACACCGAAGCCGCATCAAATGTCGATGAAATTGGCTTGCATCCCGCTGATGAGGTGTCGTCAGAACCGAAAAGTGAACAGTCCTTTGTTTTCAATCTCCCGGAACCGAAACCGCTTGCCAGTAAGGAAACGTTTCAAAAGACGGAGAATCCCGGATCCGGGCTTTCGTTTGGTCTTGATGAAGATGCATCTTCTTCTTTGGAAGAACTTGAGATTCTGGATGGTTTGGATTTCAATGAAGAAGATGTGTTCAAAAATGCCGTTCAGGATGAACAAGTTATTCAGGACGAACAGCGCGATGATCAATCTTTGCAAGAACCGGAAGAACCGGAAGAATTGGAAAATCAAGATGATAATCTTGAAGAAGAAAATGATTCAGCCCAGGAAGATGATCTTCTGAATGATATTGGTGCGGATTACGAGGATGATGCGGATGCAGAAGATAATCTTCAATCTGATATTGATGAATTTGATACATTGGATTCTGATCTTGAAATGGCGATATCGGCCGCTGAGATTGAAGCCGAAAAGAAAACCCGGTCAGCGGCATTGGAAAAACATGTTACAGCGGAAACCAAAACGGAATCTCCTCCGGCAAAAAAACGCAAACGCTGGGGTTCGTATGAAATTCCTGTAGAAGGAATTTTGAATCAATATCCTGATGGGGAATATTGGATTATTGATCAGGTAACGCGTGATTCGGCGGTTATTCTCAAAGAAACGCTCAAGGAATTTAATATTCAGGCTGAAGTAACGGGAATCCGAAAAGGGCCTGTTATCACCATGTTTGAAATTCTTCCGGCGCCGGGCGTGAAGCTTTCAAAGATTGTGAACCTTCAGGATAATATTGCGCTCAGACTGGCGGCATCGAGCGTCCGGATTGTGGCGCCGATTCCGGGGAAACACGCGGTCGGGATTGAAGTTCCTAACAACAAACGGAACATTGTTTCATTCCGGGAAATTATTGAAGGCGAGTTGAAGCGCGATGGGAAAAAGTTTGAAATTCCGGTGATTCTTGGAAAGGATATTACCGGCGAGGCGCAAACCCTGGATTTGGTTCAAACCCCGCATCTTTTGATCGCGGGTTCCACGGGGTCGGGGAAATCGGTTTGCGTGAATTCGATCATCCTTTCCATTTTGTATCAGCGGTCGCCGCAGGAATGCCGTATCATGCTCATCGATCCTAAAATTGTCGAGCTTAAACTGTACAACGATATTCCGCATCTGTTGACGCCGGTTATCACAGAACCTAAAAAGGCGTTTCAGGCTTTGCAGTATTGTATTTACGAAATGGAACGCCGTTACGCCTGCCTTGATTCGATGGGCGTCCGCGATGTTCGCAGTTACAACAAACGAATAAAGGAACGGAATATCGCGACAGAACGGCTGCCCTACATCGTCGTTATTGTTGATGAGTTTGCCGACCTTATGGCAACCACCGGCAAAGAGTTGGAATCAACCGTTGCGCGGCTTGCGGCGATGAGCCGGGCTGTCGGCATTCACCTCGTTCTTGCGACACAACGGCCTTCCATCGATGTCATTACTGGGCTTATCAAAGCAAATATCCCCAGCAGAATAGCGTTTATGGTTGCCAGCAAAATGGACAGCCGCATCATCATTGATATGGTAGGAGCCGAAAAACTGCTTGGGAAAGGAGACATGCTCTATGCCGGCGTGGTGGATCCCTTCCCCGTCCGTATTCAAGGGGCTTTTGTTTCCGAGGAAGAAATCGAACGTGTTGTTGAATACGTAAAAACATTGGGCGAGCCTGATTACATTGATGATGAAATCTTTTTTGACGAAGATGATGAAGATACCGATCCTTCTCTGTTTTCTGACGGAGATGACCCTCTGTATGAAAAAGCGTTGGAAATTGTTATGTCTCAGGGAAAGGCCAGCGCAAGCTATATTCAGCGGAGGCTGAAAATCGGCTACAACAGAGCGGCTAGGCTTGTGGAAGAAATGGAACAAAGAGGAATCGTCGGACCAACGCAAGGTTCAAAACCGCGGGAACTGCTCAGAGGAGTGTAGATTTTTGTTAGATGCCTCCGGTAACGGGCCTATTTTATCTGGTACATCTGCATTGGACTGGGAACATGACCGTCATCATCATTGAAAACAGCCATCGCCTGGTCCATGTCATGGGTAATCTGCTTATCGATTTCGCCTTTATCAACCATACTCTGCATAATGCTGATGGTTTCTTCGTGGGTTCTGCCCGGATGGTAGGGTCTGGATTCACGAACCGCCTGATAAATATCGATACAGGCCATTAATCGGCTTACAAAGTCCAGTGGATAGTAGTTTGCAGGCAAATCAGGATAGCCCGTGCCGTTTAATTTTCGGTGATGCGTTACCGCCCAGCGGCATATTTTATCGAATCCTTCAATGTCTTTGAGCAATGTATACGACCAGGCCACATGACTTTTGATAATCTCAAATTCTTTGTCATCTAGTTTGCCGTTTTTTTCAAGGATTTCTGTCGGTATCATCAATTTACCGATGTCGTGCAGGCTTGCCGCAAAAAAGACATTGGCGCATGTTTCATCATCCATGCCGTAATAACGGGCCATGATATAAGCGCGGTTCGCGATTTGCTCGGTATGTCTGGCGGTAAATTTCGATTTATAGTCAATAATCTTTCCGATAAAATTCGCGATAGACATCATTTTTACCCCAGATAAATTTACTGTCCATTTTGGCATGAATTCTTTAAAAGTGGATTCCACGTTTTCATCGTGAAGCTGATCCAGAAGATCGCCGTCTACAACGGACAAAAACGTCTCAGCCGCGGCGGGAGTGAAACGTGTTCCCCGTTGGTCTTTTATATACGTTTGTAAAGATGCTAACCCGTCTTTATTTTGCGTTCCCAGATGTTTTGCGACATCTACCATGTCGGTGATTGCGATAAACTGCGCGCCCAGGGGGATTTCGTTTAATTTGGCACCAAAGGCGCCTGATCCATCCGCGTGTTCATGATGATAAAGGATAAATCCTTCCGTGTTGGACGGAAAAGGCAGGCAGGATACATTTTTTTCCCCGATGATACAATGGGTTTTCATATTCCAGTCCTGTTCGGGTCCTGGTTTTTCTGAAAGAATATATTCGGTGAGGGCGTTATCGTGAAGCAGCGCACAGGCAGTCAGACTGATTAGTGCTTCATCGGTCCAGCCCATGTACCGGCCCATTTTTGCATTTAAAATCGCGAGACGCTTTCCATGATTTGTAGGCGCTCCTAAATAAATTTTCTCTACCGCATCCAAACCTGTTGTAAGACTGGACAATAATTGATCCATACGAAATGTCATAAATCTGTATCTCCTTCATTTTTATTCACTTTAGAACTTGTTGCAAAACTCGGTTTGTTTTGCCCAAGCTCCTGCATTT
>DBDH01000062.1:17875-49605 GCA_002293455.1 Treponema sp. UBA937 | reverse complement strand
TGGAGTTTTGCAACAGCCTCTTTAATTATTATTTTTTTTATGCTTTTTTACAAAGCAAAAATCGTTTTAATGCCATTAATAGGGTACAACTTAATGGAGGAAGCAATGAATAATCTTAATTCAATTCTAATTGAAGGGAATTTGGTCAGGGATCCGGTTTTTAGATCTACGCCCAAAGGCACATCGGTTTGTACTTTCAGCCTTGCGTCGAATAGGTTTTATAAGCAGGATTCTGAAACGGAAAAGGAGGTAAGTTTTTTTGAGGTGGAAACCTGGTCAAAATTGGCCGAAAGTTGCCGCAATTTTGGTTCCAAGGGAAGGGGCGTCCGGGTTGTGGGCCGGCTGAAACAACAACGGTGGAACGATACCGAAGGAAAACCACAATCAAAAATAATGATTGTGGCGGAACACGTGGAATTTAAACCGGTTTTCAATAAAGATTCGGATGCTTACAAAAAAAATGGAGCCGGAGAAACTTTTATAGCTGCCGAAACGGAAGTTCCTTTCGGAAAGGAGGATGCAGAAACAGCGGAATAATGTTGCGTTTGGCTTGTTGGGATATTTTTTAAGCAGTATCTTTGCAAGTTTCTTTTTTCTGGGGCTGCCTTAGCGGGCAGCCTTTTTTATCCGCAGAATATGCGGAGATTGTTGTGATATTACGGAGATTAGATGCATTAATCTCCGCAAAAAACACGGAGATTGTTTTGAAATACGACTATATTTGACTTCGCGGGGAAAAAATAGTATAATCTCCGTATAAATTGCGGAGATTAGGAAAGATAAACTCCGTAAGAAATGCGGAGTTGTTGAGTATGATAAAATATATCCATGAGCAAATAGGGTATCCAAGGTTTATTTGGGATGAAACCGCAATTTTTAATTGTTTAACACATATCGCGCTTCACCAAGGGATAGTACTCGGTAAAATGCGGCAATTTGGATTCGGGGATCAGCAAGAGGCAATGCTGAATGCTTTGACGGAAGAAATTACTAAATCCAGCGAGATTGAAGGTGAAATTCTCAATTCTGAACAGGTTCGGTCTTCGTTGGCGCGGCGTTTAAACATCAATCTTGAAAAGTTCGTTCCTGAATCGCATCATATTGACGGAATAGTGCAGACGATGATGGATGCGGTAAATAATTACAAAATTCCGCTGACGCATGAACGTTTGTTTGCTTGGCACGCTTCTTTATTTCCGACAGGATACAGCGGGATACACAAGATCAATGTTGCCTCGTATCGCGAGAAAGAAATGCAGGTTGTATCCACGAAACGCTATGAAGAGATTGTCCATTATGAAGCGCCGGATTATTTTTTGGTTCCGGCGCAAATGAACGGTTTTTTGGATTGGTTAAATACCGATGACAATGAGATTCCTCTGTTAAAGGCCGCAATCGCGCATTTGTGGTTTGTGATCATTCACCCTTTTAACGATGGAAACGGCCGCTTGGCGCGGACAATTACGGAAATGATGCTGGCGCGGGCGGAAAATACCGGTCTGCGTTTTTATTCGATGTCGGCACAAATCCAAAAAGAGAAAAAAGCCTATTACGATATATTGAAGCAAACGACGACCGGCGGCTTGGACATAACGCCGTGGCTCCTTTGGTTTTTCGATTGCCTTGAAAGCGCAATTGACGGCAGCGGCGAAATTGCGGGCAAAGTTCTCATCAAAGCTGAGTTTTGGCACAAACATTCGGCCGAGATTCCAAACAAAATACAGCGTGAAATCATTAATCGTTTGATAGACGGAATTGAAGGAAATGTAAGCTCCGGGAAGGCTGCGAAGATGTTTAAAATCTCACAAGATACCGCAAGCCGCTTGTTGAAAGATTTGGAAGCGCGCGGATTCCTTGCCGTTCAGGGAGCGGGGCGAAGCACGCATTATGTGTTAATCTGATTGTAACTAATTGGAAAGACTGATATTTTAGTATTAGTTCTATAATAATATTAAATAGGTATAAAATTGCGTGTTTTCGGGAGACTTCTTATGAAGCATACCATATTTTCGGTTCTTCTGGTCTTTTCTGCGGTATTTGCGGCAGCGGAACCGGTGGTCCTGACATTAAATGATGCAATACAGCGGGCTGAATCGGAAAGCAACGATCTTCGGCAAACGTTAATCGATATTGAAACGGCCCAGACGCAGTCAAAAAATAATTGGACTCAGTTTCTGCCGGGAATGCGGGCAGGCGCGGGGCTGAATTACCGCGATAATCTTTTTACCGAAAATAATTCTGCGTCAAATCAAGGTCCGTTTAGTTACAGCATGTCCCTCAATCTTTCGCTCGATCTTAACGGCGGCATTCCCTATCTCATGAAAAATAATAATCTGAATTATCAAACGAGTCTTTTAAATTATGAAAATATCCGCCGCCGCCTGGAAGCTGAAATCGCAAAAACCTTCTATAATTTAATCGCCGAAAAGGAGAATCTTGTTCTTTTGGAAGACGTGCTGAGTCTTTCCGAACAGCAGTACCGTAAAAATCAGGTGTCGTTTGATAACGGATTGATTAATCAGCTTGCTTTGGTTCGGAGTCAGTTGAGCGTGGAAAACGCAAGGCTGGGGCTTGTAAGGGCGCAAAGTCAGTATGATATTAACAAGAATAATTTTCTCACAATTCTGGGATATGATCAAAATATCGATGTGAGTTTTGAAGGCAGTCTTGATGTTACGCAGCTTGCGCTTAACTCTGAAACGCTTATTTCAGAATATCTTTATAAGCGGCCCGATATTGCAAGCCAGCGGAACAGAATCGAGATGCTTGATAATACACGGAAGCAGACTACGATAAATGCCAGGGCTCCGTCGATTAGTTTATCAGCGGGATGGAGCGGCAGCGGATGGACCAATTTTTCAGATTCGATCAGCGGCGGTGTGAGCGTGGGGATTCCCATCGATTCATGGATTCCGGGGTCGGCGTCGTATCAGCGGGTAGAGAACGCTTCGAGGGACATCGAAAAAGCCAGACTGGATTTGCGGGATATAGAAAATAATGCCGCCGCCGAAATACGTTCATTGACGGCGAATCTGAACAACTCATGGGAAAGCATTGTTATTGCCCGCTTGAATATTGAGATTGCCGAATTGACCTATTCGCTTACCGAACAAGGCTTTCAAAACGGAACGGTGGAATTTATCGAGCTTGAAACCGCCCGAAAGGATTTGCTCCAGTCCCGGCAGGAATTACTTGTGCAGGAAACGGGCTATAAAAATATGATTTTTGATCTTGCAAGCGCGCTGAATCTCAATTGGGAAGATCTTATGGAGAGCGGTTCATGAAAAAAATAAAAGGACGAACAGTCTTTACGGTTATATTGATACTTTGCTGTGCCGCGCTGGCGGCGGCGATTGCGGTTAATGTATATAACAGGTTACATCCTGAAGAACAGCAGTCCAGAATCGTAACGACTCCTGTTGAAGCAACAGCGGTCCGGGTTGTGCCGGTTGAAATGGGCGATGTCCGGAACAGTGTTATTGTTAACGGCGAGATTTTGGCACGGACTCAAGTTTCCGCCAACCCGACCGTAGCGGGCAAACTGACAGACCTGTATGTTAAAGTGGGGGATTCCGTCCGCGCCGGACAGACCATCGCATTGGTGGACCCTTCCCGCCCCGGAGAAGTGTATTCCAAAAGTCCTGTCGTTGCCGCTATTTCCGGAACGGTGTTGTCAACGCCGGTAAACGTCGGCGATTCGGTAACGGCTCAATCGGTTATTCTTGTAATAGGCGACTTGAGCAGCATCGTTTTGGAGACCTATGTTCCCGAAAGATTTTCGGCCGATCTTCGTACCGGGCTTACTGCCGAAGCGGCCTTTGAAGCTATGTCCGGTGAAAGATTTACGGCGGAGGTGTATGAAGTTAGTCCTGTGTTAGACCCTGTAAGCCGGACAATCAGAATTAGGCTGCGTTTTCCCCGAAGGGACAACCGAATTAAAGCGGGGATGTTTGCTACAGTATATCTTGTTACAAGAGAGTCGGAGGATGTTACGGTCATTCCCAGAAGCGCGTTAATCAACACTGAGGGGAAATGGATTTGTTATACCGTGAATGATCAACATATCGCGGAAAGGCGGGAACTCATTTTAGGATTGGAAAGCGAAGATACGGTGGAAGTTGTCCAGGGCGTTACTCCGGGCGAAAGGCTTGTTATTTTGGGACAAAACTTTTTGAGTGATCAAGAGCCGGTCCGCATTGTAGAGTAGGCGTTACGATGAACATCCCAAAGTATTCGGTAACAAGGCCGGTAACGATTGTAGTTTTATACGCTCTCGCTTTAGGCATCGCCGCCACCATGATTCCGAATCTTGCGGTTGATTTGTATCCATCTACGACACAGCCATTTTTATCGGTGTACACGTCATTGTCGGGAGCGGGTCCCGAAGACGTAGAGCGGAACATCACGGATCCTATAGAAAAAGCATTGGCTTCCACAAAGGGCCTGCAGAACATGACTTCCAATTCGGGCTTTGAGTTTAGTTCGGTGAATCTTTCTTTTGATTACGGGACTGATATAGAGCAGACGATGTCGGATGTGCAAAATGTTTTGAATCGAATGGCAAACTCTCTGCCTGACGGAACCAGTACGCCGCAGGTCAGGCGTTTTGATATGGATTCCGCACCCATCATGCGGCTTGTGGTAAAAGGAAATTATACGCCCGATCAGCTTCGGCTTTTTGCCGAAGATTATATTCAGGCGCAGATTGAAAGGATTGACGGTGTTGCCGCGGCGAGTGTAACAGGCGGAACAAGGCAGATCGTAAAAGTGGAAGTTTCTCTGAACCGGCTGAACGCGTTCGGAATCAGTTTGAATGATGTCAGCAGTGCGCTTCGGGGACAGAGCATTCTTGTTTCCGGGGGAAGCATCACAAGAGGCACATCGGAATATCAGATTCTTACCCGGCAGGAATTAAACGATCTTGATGAGATTCGGCGCCTCGTTGTGAGAACCGTCAACCGGTCGGATAACAGTTCGGCAAACGTGAACCGTTCGCAGGTTGTACGCCTCGAAGATGTTGCCGAAGTCAGCATCGGATACAACGAAGACGCGTCGAGGGTTTATGTTGACAGCTTGAGCGGCGTGTACATTCAAGTTCAAAACGAGAACGGCAGCAACAGCGTTCGTGTCGCGCAGAATGTCCGCGATGCCTTGGATGCGGTGAACGCCGATCTTCCCAGAGGCATAAGCGTTGAAGTTCTTTCCGATAACACTTCGATGATCAACGCGACATTGCAGGAAGTGTATTCCAACGCGTTTCAGGGCGCGATCCTTGCGATGCTTATTTTGTTTTTGTTTTTGCGGAATATCAAGGCAACGCTTGTCGTCGGTCTATCGATGCCCATCAGTATTATACTGACGCTTATGTGCATGGCTGTTTTCGGGTTTACGCTTAACCTCCTCACCATGACGGGACTTATCCTTGGGCTTGGCATGATTGTTGACGGGTCGATTGTTATTTTGGAAAACATTCACAATTACCGCGAACGCGGAGCCAAGCCGAACATCGCGACGATTCTTGGCAGTCAGGAAATGATCCGCGCGATTACCGCTTCGACCGCTACAACGCTTTGTGTGTTTATCCCGCTCATCATTTATAAAAACGATCTTGAGATGATGGGGCAATTGTTCAGCGATCTTATTTTTACGGTTGTTATTTCTCTTGTGTGTTCGCTTTTGGTTGCGCTTACTTTGGTTCCCGCTTTGTGCGGTCCCATTCTTCGGCTGGATACACGAAAACAAAAGCCGCTGAAAAATCCAATGATTAAAAAAATTGATAACGCTTTTGAAACGTTTTTTAAAGTGATGGAAAGCGGATACAAAAAATCTTTGGATTATTGTTTGAGCCACCGCGCGTTGATTCTGATTTTTGTCATTCTCATTTTAATTTTTTCGGTGCTGCAATATTCCGGTATGGGGATGAATATGTTTATCCGCACAAGGACGGATGATAATATCACTATTAACATTTCTATGCCGCCCGGTTCTACGCAGGACAATTTGGAACCGGTTCTTATGCAGCTTGAAGATATTATAAAATCGGACATTGAAGGATACACGCATCTTATTATTACAAACAGGGGAGGCAGCAACGGCGCGTCTGGGAGCATCCAGATTACTCTGCCGGAACCCGCGAATCAGATTGATACTCCTGTAAGTATTCAGGAAAAACTGACGCCTTATATTTCGCAGTTCCCCGGATCGAGGATTCGATTCCGGGCCGGCCGTTCGATGAGCGGTTCTTCATCCGTTGATATCGCGCTGACATCGAGAGACAACGAAGCGTTAACGGAAAGCGCCGACGAGATATTGAATATCATCACGCAGTATCTTCCTGAGGTTGAAGACCCGGAAATCAATATTGTAGAAGGAAGTCCGCAGTTACAAATTGAAATTGACCGCGACAGAGCGGCGGCCTTGGGAGTTTCGCTTTCGGCGATTTCATCTGAAATCAGAACCTCGATGAACGGCGTTACCGCAGCCACGATCTCGCAGGGAGACGAACTGCTTAACGTTGATGTAATGCTTCGCCCCGAAGACAGAATCGGGCTTCCGACGCTGGACTCCATTTCCGTGAACAGTTCAAACGGTTCACGGGTTTCTCTTGCAAACGTGGCGAAGATTATTGAGAACCGCGCGCCTACCGGAATCCGCCGTGAAAATCAGGAACGGAGAATCAGAATTTCCGGAAACATTCCGCCCGGAATCGCGGCGACCGAAATGCAGGAGAAGCTCAAGGATGTTGTGGGACATTATTATATTCCGCGTGAAGGCGTTACCGTTCAGTTCTTGGGAGAGGCCGAAGAAATCCGTGAATACAATCTGCGCTTCCTTTTTATTATTGCGGTTGCGGTGTTCCTTGTCTTTGGTGTTATGGCGAGTCAGTTTGAATCATTTGTCGATCCTCTGATTATCTTCTTTTCCATACCGCTGCTGTTAATCGGGGTAATCTGGATATATAAGATCGGCAACGAAGCCATGTCTTTGTTTTCTGTTGTCGGCGTTATCGCTTTGGTCGGCGTTGTTGTTAACAACGGAATTGTGCTGGTTGATTACACAAACACACTCCGCGCCAGAGGAATGCTTGTTCGGGAAGCCTGTATGGAAGCGGGCCGCCACCGGCTCCGGCCGATTTTGATGACAAGCCTTACCACGATTCTCGGCATGGTTCCCATCGCGTTTTTCCCAGGTGTTGGCGCGGACACCATTCAGCCCATCGGAAAAACCTTTGTAGGCGGGTTGACCGTCAGTTCGTTTATGACGCTTTTTGTTACACCGGTAATGTATTCCATTCTCAATTCAAGGCATGATAAAAAGAAACAGACGGCGAAAGCCTCGTTTTCCAACAATCGGTAATTCATTGATTGTATGCGAAGGGTACATACCTTCTGCACACTCTCGCGTGCGAGCCTTGGGGCGTTGAAAAAAGGTATGTACCCTGAGTCAAATACCTTACCAAAAACAACATACCCCGCTGCTTGCGGCGGGGATGTTGATTTTCTACTTTTTTCATTTTTTGTTGTTAAGCTGCTGATAAGTTGTTGTTATTCGTCTGTTATAATTTTAATGAGATGTTACTATTGGATTACATCTGTAAACAGTGCGGGGGACGGCGGTTTCTTAGGGGTGAAATTATCACTTATTGTTGACAAAGTCATTGTGAAAATTTGACATATCCTACAAAGCGTAGTAATATTTTTTTACAGAATGTCCGAAATTCCTATATAGGAGTTCCCTAGTAGATAACATCTTTGAAAAAGTAACAGTTATTCGCATACATGTAAGGAGAACAAATAAATGAAAATTTTCTTTATTATCATTCTATTTTCACAGTTTTTTATTAAGAAATCGTCTTATGGTTTTTACCCACCCCCATATATTGTGTTGCGATATTTGTACAGACACTATATATTGTGTGGCAGAGGATAAGGGAGTATGGATATGACGAAAAAAACATACATCCTGTTTCTGTTCCTTCTGATTTCCTCTGTCGCGGTATTTGCCAGGGGTGAAAAAGACAACGAATCCCATCAAGCCGAAGATCCTTCCGGTTTTGACAGTACGCTGGATACGAGCGGCCGTCTGACAGACAAAACGCAAAAATACAACTTTTATCTTGAAGCGCAGGACAAAGGCGGTAATACGTCCATTTCCGGGCCTTATAATATTTTTCTGGATCCCGAATCTGATCTTCCGGTGGTTACCATTATTAATCCCCGTGAAAAAATGCACATGCAGGGGAATTTGAATATTGTCGGAACCTGTACCGATGATGACGGCATTGCGCTCGTGGAAGTGTGGTTTAATGATGATGAAAACACCAAAGTGAGGGCGGAAGGAACCGATTTCTGGCTGTTCAACTATGACACCACCAGACTGCCTGATAAATTGTATAGTATTTCCGCGCGGGGAATCGATATCAACGGTGTTGCGGGCAAAGTTAAGCGGGTGGAATGGCATCTTGACCGGAAAAAGCCGGAAATAAGCATAACCAGTCATGAATCCGGGGCATTGGTAAACGGAAGAATAACGATACGGGGAAATGTCCATGACGGGAACGGTATAGAATCGTTGGAATACTCGGTTGATAACGGCGCAAGTTATAGGCCGATTAGGACAAGGTATGATAGAAACACGGATCAGTACAGTTTTGACGCGGCGGTTGATACCTCCCTATTTACCGATGGGGCAACGGTTATTCTGTTCAGATCCCGTGATTCATTAAACACCGAAGGGGTGATGTCGTTTCTGCTGTTTGTGAATAATACGCCGCCGGAAGCGGAAATTGTATACCCCGCGCCTGATACGGCGGTCAACGGAATATTTACGGCGGCGGGATACGCAAGGCACCCGATGGGAATAGCGTCGCTGACGTGGACGCTGGGGAAAGAAAGCGGGGAACTGCCGCTGATAACCGGCAACCCTTGGTGGGTTAAAGAATTTGATATACGAGGCCAGAATGTCAGAGATCTGAATCTGGAAATAAGGGCCGTTGATTTATCCGGCAATGTTACCGTAACCAGGCGAAGGCTTGCGGTGAATCAGGAAGCGGATTTGCCTACGGTTACGCTCACAGAACCGGCCGCGGGTTCGATATTTTCGGAGTCGGGACTGACGGTTTCGGGATTTGTTTCAGATGATGATGAGGCGGCGGCAGTGTTGTATTCGTTGAACGGCGAAGCTCCTGTGGAAATAGCCTGTTCAGACAATTTTTATTTTGTGATAGCGCCGCCAACGGTACCCGCGAGAACCAACTCTGTGGAAATATGGGCACGGGACATTACCGGTATAGAAGGCCGGAAAACACTGATCAGAAACATTATTGACCCCGGCATCGTGCCGCAAATATCCGTTGTGTCGGTGAGCTCCGGTTCCGGAAGAAGCGCCGCGGTTGAAGGGGAATTCCATTCAGGCATTGAAATCGATAGTGAAGCGGGAAAATCCCTCAATGTCATGATACAATCCGGCAGTCCGCTGCAAAGCGTCAGTTATCAACTGGGATCGCGTGAACCGGTACAGATTGTTCCCAGAGGCAGCCAGGGCGGGGAATATATCCAGACTATCCCCATAGGTCCTGACAGCGATTATGGGACGGTTCAGTTGCAAATTACAGCAAAAGATATATATAACCGTGAAACCGTGTTGAAAGATTATATTTTTGTGCCGGATTTTAGCACTCACGCGGAAATGGCGGGTCATGTTTCCTCGGACACATTACGGGACGGCCCCTTGAGCCTGATAGGGCTGAACGGACTAACCCATTGGCAAAAACAGATTACTTTGGCCTACGGAGAGAGACAACCCATACCAATAAGTGCTGCTATAGAAGAAGGCGTACAGATAAGACGAGTGACGGTGAGCATAGCTGATCGGCCGGTAATCAATGGGTCGGTTCGGAACAGTGAAATTCAAGCCCGGCTGCCGCCTGACCTGCCGCTCGGACTGAACACAGTAACGATGACGGCGGTAACGAGAACCGATGAGGAATATACGGTTTCCGGAGAGTTCTGGGTAGTGCGCCCAACCGAAGGCCGTCAAATCGATATAGAAGAAAGTTTTACCTTTTTGGCACCGCCGGAAGCGTTTCTTACGGATAACCGCGTCCTGCTGCTGACAGGACAGGCGACAGAGGGCCTGTATATGTTCAATGGGCGATCCCTGAAAACGGCTGAGATAAGCGGAGAAGGTTCCGAAACATTCAGGGTAAGCCTGAACGAACGGGGACTCGTTCAGCTTGAGGGAACACAAAAAGGTTTATTCGGTCCCTTAACCTTGACATTGACCAACAGCGATGACCGTCAATATACGGAGACCCGCAATTTTTTGGTACTTGACGCGTCTCCCGATTTAAGCGTGCGCGGCCCTGACAATATTTGGGTACAGAATACCGCGGACATACAACTGCAAAGCCGTGATGCAGAGTGGCTCCAACGGTTGGAATACAGCGTGAATCAGAATAGTACCTGGCGTCAAATAGTACCGCAGAGCGAACTTGCTTTGCTGGGAGAAGATACTCCGTACATTCATACCATCAGCCTTGCGGGTGTGGCGGACGGCAGTGTCAACATCAACGTGAAAGCGGTTGATATGGCCGGACGGGAAACCATTAAAACTATCCCGGTCCGCAAAGACACTCAAGCGCCCTTGGCAAACCTTGTGGTACCCATCATCGCCGCCAGTGTGAACGGAACTATACGGATAGGCATGGAAATAAAAGAAGCGGGCAGAATAGCGTCTATTCAGTATGAACGCCCCGGCAGTGCGGCAGAAGACGGCGGGGAAGCTCCTCCGCCCTATTCAAAATTAGCATACTCAGCTTCCGATGCCGGCGGCGAAATGCCGCTGAAATTCTTTGATGTTGTTCTTGACAGCGTAGAAATGCCCTTGGCTCAAAATATGAGTTTTGTTTTTACGGATATGGCCGGCAATGTGTCAAGGCTGTCACAATGGCCGTTCCGCATTGATGAAGTCATGGACCTGCCGGTAATTCAGATAAGCCTGCCCATAGAAAAAGAGGTAATAACATCGGACTTTGTCGTATCCGGCGTTTCTTATGATGACGACGCGGTGAAGTTCCTGCACTGGCGCATAGACGATGAAGCGGAACAGGTTATGGAGATTCAGCATAGTTATACGCTGCCTATCGCGCTTACCAGCATGACTGATAATGAACACACGGTAACTATGTATGTTGAAGACATCTACGGCGTTATGGGTCTGCCGCAAACCCGGAGTTTCAGAATATCCCTCGCGGAACCTTCCGGTGTGGTGCAGGGTCCCGGCCTTGGAGAAATACTCGGCGGAAATGTAGAGATTTACGGCATAGCTAATGATATGAACGGCATCAAAAAGGTGCAGGTTTCCCTGGATAACGGCAACACTTTTAATGATGCCGATGATATTACCGATCTTGATGACATTATCGTTCCTGCCTCGGAAACGGCGGATTCTGAAGAAGAAGTTCCTGTTTCCGAGGACGGCAGCAGTGTCAATACAGATGCTGACGGTATCTTTAAATGGACGTACACACTGAATACCAAGATACTGGAGGACGGCCCTAATGTCATGTTTGTCAGAATATGGGATGAATATGACATCAGCGCGATGTATGCCAGTATGCTGGTTGTTGATAATACCCCGCCGGAATTGAGCATCGACAGCCCTTATGACGGCGTCGGTACTAACGGCATATTGTCCATCGCCGGAAACTCCCGCGACAATATTATGCTTGAATCAGTGCAGGTAAGACTCAGCAGTCTTGAAGGCGCTGCCATACCGGAAGAGCTTGCCTTGCGGGAAGTACCGGTTGAAACGCTGATACTGGAAGAAATGGATTTAAGCGATCTGCCCGATGGTTCGTATAACGTGGAACTCATATCAACCGATGTAGCGCAAAATACCACCACTCTTTCCCGAAACATCAAACTGACTCAGGACGCTCAGTTTAATTATGTGGATATATTGTATCCCTTGAACGGTGAATATGTACAAGGATCATTTAACTTGTATGGTTATGTTGACGGAGTCGATACCGCGGAAACGGTTACTTTGACTTTTAATGGTCTGAATGAAAAAACGGAAACCGTCACTCCTACGGGGTTCTTCCGGTTCTCAATCGACGCAACGGACATGATTCCCGGAACGAATACGCTCGTAGTCAAAAGCGTGTTTGGCGGAAGGCAAACCATTGAGTCCTCAATACGGACCGTCCATTACGAAGCAGCCGGGCCTTGGGTAACGGTAGATACCATGACGATGGGCGACTTTGCTTATGAACGGCCCTGGCTGAGGGGCAGAGCCGGCTATGTGCTGACACGGGAAGAAGAGATGCTGTTGGCTGATAAAGCAACAGCCAGAGAAATACGAACCGCCGTAGAAGCAAAAAAACTGGAGAGCGTTGAACTGTCCTTTGATAACGGCAATACCTTTATTCCCGTAAAAGCCGTCCGCGGCAAGGACTATAATTGGGAATACCGCCTGGAAGACGGCGATATGCGCGAAGGTGTTCATTACCTTATGATCCGCGCGTCTATGGCCAACGGAGAAAAAGCCGTTACCCGCTTATTGGTGCAGGTGGACAAAACTCCGCCGGTTATCCGTTTGTTTACCCCGGAATCGGGCGGCCGTTATAACAACGAACTGCAATTTGCCGCTTTGGCGCAGGATGATAATGAACTGGCAGGACTCACCTATCATCTTCGTGAGGGGGACAAGTCCGCTTATGAAGTACCCGGTTTCCTCCAGGGCCTGTACTTTGAAGGCATTATCCCGCCTTTTATCAGACAGCTAAGCAATGACGCTCCCGCTGTATTATTCGGCGGCGGAGCCACCTATACGGACTTTGGCATGGGTTTAAGTTTTTTTGATGATAATGTAAAGCTTCAGGTACAGTACGGCTTTATAACCCAAGATCTTTTTGAACAACTGGGCGGAGAAAGAGAATTGCGCTATGGCGGTCAGGTACTGGGACTGAAACTGCTGGCAAACATATACACCCTGCCCTTTGCCTCATTCTTGGGGCCGGATTGGGA
Organism: Treponema sp. UBA937; assembly: GCA_002293455.1. Classification (GTDB taxonomy): domain Bacteria; phylum Spirochaetota; class Spirochaetia; order Treponematales; family Breznakiellaceae; genus UBA937. The sequence continues at coordinate 36,574 of DBDH01000062.1, read as the reverse complement.
ATGGCTGTCTGCTTCTTTCGGCATAGGCGCGAATTTCTCTCTGTTTGATATTGCCAGTGAAGGGTATACCCAGAGCGGCAGTCCAACGTGGATGAGCGCGTTGTTGGTTCAGATAGAATTTCCCAAGGTTACCATACCAAATAGAACATTTTTGCGTACCTTTAGTATGTTTACGGAAGGACAATTGTGGTTTGTCCCAACAGACGTAGATGCGGCGGCGTATAACCTCGAGACAGTAATACCTCACATTATTATCGGGCTGCGCTTGTATATTTTCTGATGACGTAATCATGGAGATTGTTATGCGTAACAAGGCAATGCAATGGAGAAGCTCGTTGGCTTTAAGCGCCATCTGTCTGATACTGGCAGTGGTTTTCGGCTCCTGTGAGCAAAGTGTTGGTTTTGGTAATACCATAGATTTTGAAGCGCCGACTCTTACCGTAACAAGCATTATTCTCCCTGACGGAACTAAAAGGATAATTGAGGGAGATAGCAGCATTCTCATCGGTCAAGGCATAAAGGTTGGTCCTGAATGTATCCTGACAGGAGAAGCTTGGGACAATGTTTTGGTTACCGGAATACAGGTAGAAGAAACAGGTCCCAACGCGGAAATAATAAACGGCAGAACGCGGGTATGGAACAATGCGGAAATAAGTCCCAAAGGTCCCGATGGGAAACAAACCTGGCGTATTGCGCTGGACGGCATCCAAAAGGGAGAACGGAATATCACCATAAGCGCCTTTGATAAACACCAAATCCAAGGGCTAAGCATGACGCGAAACCTCACCTTACTGGTAGATACGGACCCTCCATTTGTGGAAAGCGTTAGAATTGAGCGGTCTCCGGGAGCTTACGTTGACTTGCTGTCCAAAAGCAGACTGGAAACTCTGGACCCGAATAAACTTGAGTATGTAGACTATTTTCAAAACGAGTCTTTTACCATCCGCGCTTCAATTGTGCATGATTTTGAACTATCCGGGGTAAGCCTTAATTTCTTGAATGAACAGGGAGAGGCAGTGTTTTCGGAGGGGCTTGAGCGGGACAGCGGAGGACTTACCACGCCGATGTGGCTGATAACCGAGGAAATGCTGACTGGCGCCAATCCCGACTACAGTTCGGGGCGGCATTATCTGCAAGCGGTTATAACCGCGAAAGCGGAAGCCGGGCACAGCGGACAAAATGATGTTTATGATGAAGACGGTGATGGTCTTGTATCCAATGAATTGTACAGCCTTTGCTGGTATCCGGAAGCGGACAACGCGCGAATACAGATGGACGAGGAAACCGAAAAAATACTCAAAGAAAAGGGAGCAATATCCACAGAGAGAAACAGTAATATCCCCATAACAATATTTGACGATGATACCCTGCACGCGGTATATACGGCGATAGTTTCGAAAGCGGACTGGGACTTGTTTATGCAGGGGGAAACGGATGATCAAAAACTACAATCCCTTTATGATGCCACAGAGCGTGAAAAATTTCCCCAAATAAGCCCCGTGAACGTCGGCTCTGTGAGAAATACCACTATTCCAGTAACAAGCGCCAGTGAACGGGGTGAGTACCGCCTCGTTGTTCTGGTACAGGATACCCATGCATCAGGACGTTGGACGCACAGATTATTTACCGTTCAGGTTATGGAAGATGGAATTCCGGTCATATCCGTTACATCTCCTGCTGAAAATACCAGTCCGGTCTTAACTGATGGAACCTTTACACTCGAAGGTTCTGTGCTGAATTTGGATGAAGTTGAGTTTCTCAGAATAGCATGGGTTCCTGACGGCCTGGGCTTGAGTGCAAATGAACAGATGGAAAAAGGGCAGGCAGTTCTCATAGATAATGCCCCCGCAGATGGCATACAGATATGGGATGAGGACGATATTGTACTTACACGTATAGAGGACCGTACAATAGGAACCAAAACATTTAAACAGCAGACTTTTAAAAAAACCTTTAACATATTTACGGATTTTATGTACAATGGTCTGGAAAACGCGCCGAAATTGTTCATACTGTATACCCAGAGTAAAGGGATTGATGTTTTCCTTCCCTTCCGCCTGATGCCCTATACTACCCCTCCGGAAATTGCCGTTGAACGTCCTGTGAATGGGGCGAATTTCGGAAAAAATGAAGAAATACCATTTGAAATCCGTGTCAAACCTGATAAAACCGGCGTACCTATTGATCCAGATTCTGTGACACTTATATCTGTAACAGATAACGATAAGCCCATTCCGCTCACAAGAGGTACCGGAGAAAATGAAAATGTATGGACCGGTAATACAGCTTTTCCCAATGAGGGGAATTATTATTTCCGGGCTGCCGTAGAAGACGAGCTTGGCAATATAAACCAACTGGAGCGGTATGTCATTGTTACAACATTGCCGGAGTTTAAGGAAATTGCTTCTCCTTACGCTGAAGGGACAACATTCAGCGGACGGGACACCATTAACCTGCAGGCTGTTTTTAGCGGTTCTGTAAATACGGTTACCGGTATGCCAAGACTGGTATTGGGGGGATTTGAAGACGACAAACCCCGTTATGCTGCATACAAGGACGGAGCGGGAAGCGCGACGCTGAATTTTACCTATCCTGTACAAGCCGGAGATAAAACAACAGCCGGCGGACTCACTGTAACTAAGATAGACCTGAAAGGAGGTTCCATCAGCAGTGAGGATGATCTGTCAAGTATTCCAGAATCGCAGCTGAATCTTCATGTTGACAGTATTGTTCCTAAAATTACCAGCATTGCGATTACCGGCGATAGCGATGAATGGCTGAGGGCGGGACAGGAATTGAAAATTACCGCTGACATTGATAAACCGGTACGAGTTTTGGGAAATCCTAAACTGAAATTATCTTTCAATGGTAATAGCCGGGAAGCAAATTTCCTAAACACCGAAGGTCAGAGCCTTGTTTTTGCCTACACCGTAAAGGCCGGTGATACGGCAAATCCGGTAAGTATAGCCGCAAACTTATTTTCTGAAGAAGACCGTAAGATAATTACCGACACTGCCGGCAACAACGGCAATTGGCTTTCTTTAACAGAGAATCCTGATGTTACCGGAACGGTCTACATAGATACAAAAGCGCCTCCCGCACTGATAATTGAGGATATCACAGAAAATGAAGGAATACCGCCGATAAAGGTGCGGATAAAGGCTGCAAATGTTGAGCTGAACGCAAAAGTGGAATATACCATTAACAACGGTACAACATGGACAAGCATTACTGGCCCATACGAGATTCCCGGAATCACTGCTCCCGGAGACTATCAGGTATTTGCACGTCAAACAGACCCTGCGGGCAATGAAAGCGGACTGTCAAATGAAATATCCTTTATCATAGGAGAGACAAATCTTGCCGCCTTGGTCTGTGACGTACCTGACGGCGCATATCCTGCGGGATCAGATTTTTCCTTTGAACTGCTTTTTACCGGAAAAGTAAGCGCTTCTGTTGGGGGGCCAACGATAACAATTGGGCGAAGTACCGACGACGCACAAGACATAACCATTCCGCTTGCGGCTAATGTAACCAATGATTTTGCCCTCAACTTTGAGTGGAATAATATTCCTTCCGGCTATTTGTGGGAACCTTTAGTAGTAAAAGATATTAACCTAACCGGCGTTACCCGTGATGACGGTACTGCCCCCGGCGGGAATATTGCAAGTGTGATAAGCGAATACAACAGTTCCCGTGCAGGGATACATGTGTTATCTGTAGCGCCGAGTATTACTGAAATACATACCGGCGGGGATGCCGTTGTGGATCAATATGAAACAATTGAAGAAGCGTTAGACGCAGCAGATACAAAAGTTCTGGATAACGAAACACTTGTCCTGCAATTTAGTCAGCCGGTTTTGCCGGAGAGCGGAAACATCACCATTAAACCTGCCGGCGATTGGCTTATTCCTCCGGTATTAACCAGTGATGAGTATTATGAGATTACCAAAAATTTGAACGCCGCAGACATAACAGTGCTGGAATCAGCCTATATAAAAACCACTCACGGACTCAAATTAAACGGCGGCAATTATGTTCCTGATACGGCTGCCAAATATGTGCTGCGATTTGACAAAGGACTGGATGATAATATTCTCAGAGCGGTTCTTGAAAGAGCCGGATACTTACGGCAGATCATCGATGTGCATTCCACTGCCGGAAGCGGAACCAATGAAATAACGGTAACAATGAATCCGCCTCTCCCGGACGGCAGAATATGGGAAGTTACTATTGGTGACGTTGCTTTTATCGATCCTGCAGGAAACAAGTTTGCTGGAAGTACCGTGTATATATGGTCCGGCAAAACAGCGGTTCCGGTTATCAGGGTAAACCGTGTTTCAAATAATCATCCAACGACAAATCCAACAGGTCAGATCGCAACCGCAAATATACCCGGAACCAAGGTGCAATACCGCATAGACAGTGTAACACCAGATGCGGATATATTGTATGAAACAGTTTCTGATAATAACCGTATTGCAATAATTACAGATGATATGAATCTAGCTAGTACATATAACATTCCAAGTTCTATGGGAGTGATAACTGATGGCACATTTATAAGCAGTTCTGCCAATTCACAGATTGATGACATAGAAGCTGACGCCTTGGAAACATTAGATATCACAGAGCCTTATACAGTAATTAAAACCATAGGGGATGACTCTCTATATACCGCCCGCAAGGATTATATAGCGGCAAACGCGGCACGAACCAATCTGGAGGATAGTGATAATGGGTACGAAGGGGTGTTTAAGACCGTGGTGGTTTATCGGAATGTTACGGCTGGTAATTATGTAAAGTTTGAAGGTTCCAATGTAAACGGCGGAGTGCCTACTATAGCCGGATTTCCTTTAGAGATTGAGGACTACAGGACAAGTAAATATGCCTATAAAAATACTTCCGGCGCGAATACAGACTACATTTGGATAACGTGGGAAATTGTCAGTGATTTTTATCAAAAGGGCGTAAAAATATCTAACGATGAGGGTCCGTATACAGGCGCTTCTTGGGCAGGTGACATTAATTTCTTTATTCCCCGTAAATACGGAAATTATGGGTTACGGGTTGGTAACGGGTTTTAAAGAGGAAGGGCGGAAAAGGAGAAAACAATGAATACAAAATCTACTGTACTGATATTCGGCTTATTCATATTAGCACTGGGAAGTTTCTTGTGCTTTTCCTCTTGTGAAAGTCCCGTTGGCTTGGGAGTTAAACTCAACTTAACGCCTCCAACCGTCACCATCGAAAGCCCCGATTTTATGGAGAATGTTCCAAATGAATTTGAAATCAGCGGAACCGCTGCGGATAAAGAGGGAATAGCTGTGTTGACTGTTACGGTGGAACGCGTAACAAAAGAGGGGAATGGGTGGAAGCAAGAATTCCGCAGTGAGCGCGGTGTGTGGAACCGCCGGAGTTCTCTTTCCCAGGAGTGGGAAGGCGTGGAAAACGATGGAGGGACTTGGAATTCTCTTGGTAATAATGTAATCGAATGGTCAATACATGTCGCAATGCCGGAAGATGCGGTTAACGGGGAATATCTTATCAGCGTGAGTGTGGAAAACAGCGTTAAAAGGGCAAGCGCGGTACAGCAGCAGCGAATCGTCAAAGACACATCTCCGCCGGTTGTTGAAATACTTGCACCGGTGCTTAAACGCGATGGTTATACAGAAGCCAAAGAACTCTTTGATACCTACAAGCTGCAGGATCCTTCAACATTAGACCGTCTGCATAATGGGGAAATAGAAGTTCAATATGAAATTTCCGATGAATTTTCTTTGGCAGGATTGAGTTTTCATCTTGCGGATAATGAAGGAGAGGAAGACAATAAAGAAAGATTCTTTTATTACAGCTATACACTGCCGCCGGAAGAATTGAGTTGGAGCGGGAAAACAACAATTGCCGCGGACGAAATTACCGACATCGAGGGAAATCCCATTACAGAAAAAAAATACCTCCAATTGCTCAGTACTGTTACCGATAAGGCGGGCAATGAACAAACCCTCAGTCACGGTTGGTTCGTCTGGTGGCCCGACGCGGATAAACCTTGGGTAGATGGTTTTGGTGTTGAAAAACAATCAGAGGCTCAGGAGCGATCCAGAGTATACCCCGGTTCAAGCATTCAGGGGCAGGCCTATGACAATAACAGTGTGCATTCCGTTTCCTATAAGATATACAATATCGACAACGGAAGAAACGAACTTGTTGCTGAAGACATTCTGCTTAATGAGCCTCTGGAAATAGGAATGCCGCCATCCGCGTTTTTTAACTGGACCATCATCACGAGTCCCGAAAAATGCGCTGTATACAAAATTGTTATCGATTCTTGGGATGCGGTTGAGGGTGAGGATGCGGACGGCAAGAAGGTTTTTATTAAGGGCAATAAAGGAGTAACGGTCGAGCGTTACTTCTATGTATACGATATTGACGCGCCAAGTATTACATTAGAAAGTCCTTCCGCGCAGGACCCCTTGTTTGGCGATGAAAACGGAAACTTTACGGTAAGCGGAATTGTTGGAGACGGAGTTGAACCTGTGAGTCTTCGCATGGTATGGCTTAATCCCAATGCCGATGTGAATGATGACAGCCGTATTTTATATCAGTCCGCTGAGTACGATGGCTGGAAGAACACAGCAGGGAAGGATACTAAGGGGAACCTCATCTGGGACTTGGAATTGGGTCAAAAAGAAATTAATCCAGATACCGAACGGGCTGAAAAAACATTCAGCAAGAGCCTTAATCTCTTTACCGATTTGAATGTAGGAGCAGGAACCGATCAATTCCGTCTGACGGCTCAGAGTTTTATCCTTCGGGTCGAAGGCGATCCAGATTCAGGACGTGCGGTGACTTCACTCAATTCAGTCCGGGGCGACATACAGCCGCCTTCATTGAGCATTGAAAAGATTAGAGTCGAACCAGCGGCCGGTGAGGTTAAGAATTACACAACTGACATTCTCAAAGATGGTGCAATGGACTTTCTGACAGAAGGAGATAACATTTATCTCTCTGGAACATGGAATGATGATTCTGCTGAAATATGGAAAGACGCGGAAAAAATGGGCGGCTTTACGGTGTCATGGAATGATAAGCCTGTTAATAACGCCCTGCTGGAATATGACGGCTACAAGGGTACATGGAAAGCGGGTCCCATAGCATATCAGGGTGAAGGCTCAGGACACATTAAGGTTTCTTTGCAGGACCTTGGCAATAATACAGCACAGAGTTCTTTTTCCGCGAGAATAAATACCTTTAAGCCCGTATTGGTGTTTATCACGAGTGATAAGAGCGACGGCGCGTATAAAGCAGACGAAGAGATAAACATCTATCTTGAGTTTAACAAAGAGGTAACATACACCGGTTCCGATACGCCGTTTCTTACCCTGAATAATGGGAAACGCGCGGAACATGACCCGTTCAGCAATGGTACTATGCGGCACATATTTACCTACACTGTTGCTAGTGGAGATGATACCTTAGACAACAACGATAACGCTATTGACCTTAACGTTGCCGGTATTAACTATGACAGCGGGACATGGACAGGCGGCGGAGTTGCGGATATGAAAATTCCTACCGGGAAAAACCTCAGTGATACCAAAAAGATCAAAATTGATACAAGGTCTCCCAAAATAAGCAAGGTAGAATCCCTAAACAGCTCAGGTTATTACAACGCTGACAAAACACTGTATCTGAGACTGATTTTTGACAGCGATATCGTGTTTAACCCCGGAACCGAGAGAAAGGGCGCTCAATTAACCCTGAATTCCGGCACAGACGCTTCTACCGAAGCGCTTACCCAAAGTGTGAGCGGACAGAATTCTTTGCTGTTCACCTATAGGGTTAAGGCTGGGGAGAATACGGATAATTTATCCGTTGCCGGTTTTGTTTTGGCTGGCGGCGCAACCCTTACCGATACAGCGGGAAATTCTTTGATTGATTTTACCGTTCCCGCAGGAAACAATCTCGCCAGTGGCATTATCATCGATACAGAGAAACCTGCTGCTCTGGTAATAGGGGCAAACGGTTCTCAGAACTTCTTTGAAATTGAAAGCGAGCAAGAAGTGGACGCTTCGGTGGAATACCAGGTTAACGGCGGCGATTGGCTTGTATACGATGAAACCAACGTAAAACCTTTTGCTGTTGCCGGAACTTATACGGTACTTGCCCGGCAAATTGACGCGGCGGGGAACGTGTCTGATAACAGTAATGAGATAGCGCTTACCATTGCTGCCAAAGGTCCTTTGTTGATCAGTTTCGGCGGCAATCCTCCCGGAACCTATGGATTGAACCGCAAAATTGAGATCAGCCTTAATCTGAGAGAACCGGTTACCGTTACCGGAACTCCCCAATTAAAGCTGCAATTCGGCGGTGATACTACCCGCACAGCGGAATTTGATGCCGATAGTAATGACACTGATAAACTCAAGTTCTCCTATGTAACACAAACAGGGGATGCTGCGGAGGCGGTGGAAATAAAAAGCTTTAACCTTGAAGGGGTTGGGTTGAAAACAGCCAACGGGGCAGACGTGAAAAAAGAACTTGCCGACGCTGTTCTATTGAGACTGGCTAACAAACAAGGTTTGACTTTTTATACCCGCATTGCCATAGATACCAGCGTGCCTGAATTTGTCGGCGCGGAATTTGATAGTGCAGAGAACAAACTGACCATCAGATTCAGCAAGAGTATTTTTAAGGGATCCGGCAATATCACCCTTACGCAAGTTGACGATTACCTTGCTCCGGCAGTGTTACTCCCGAATGAATACAACCGTTTTGGCGGTGATTCGGAACTGGGCGGCTATTACACCATAGGAACCAGCAACACCGATGCGGCGGGGAAACCTGATCTTACGGAAAAATATATTTTGAATTTCAATTTGAACACGGATGATGAAACGGTGACGAATGCTCTTAAAGGACAAAACGCCGACAAGGTTATTATTCCCGTGGTTTCCAGTGCGGTTACTGTAGCAGGAGACGATAATAATACTCTTGAGATATTGCTTAGCGGCAGTTATGCCTTTCCGGTAAAAGGGGTAGAATATAACATTACCTTTAGTGCAGGATTGGTACGGGATGAGCTGAATAACCCTGTTGCCGGAGAAACGGCATACCGCAATGAGGATGAGGAGAGCAGAGTAATACCTTCCGGCATAAACCCTGTTTTTATTCGGATAAATAAAGAGAAGGCAAGGATAGAGTGGACTACTGATAAATTTGATCAGTATGCTTGGGTTGATGGGTATGATGATAACGCCAGGATTTCTTTTTACCATTCGGTACAGCCCATTAATGGTCAATTCAAAATAGACTGCCAGACACCTACCGCGCAGTTATCGTATGTAAAAACATTAGTCAATTCTCCTCCGATTCAAAATTATAAGCTAACTCCCCCTGAGGAGCCGGATTTTGACATGCCTGAGAAGGATTTTGATTATACTAGTTATTATTTATATACTGATCCTGTTAATGGGGATACATATTATGAAATAGAAAGAAGAGATGCAGAAGCAAAAGTTGATCCAACCAAGCCAACATATTTTATTAAATTGGCGGAAGTTGCAGATTACACGCCTAATGCCTCTGTGCTTTTAATTCCAGCTTCATTTGCGGAGCACTCAGACTTCGGTAACTTAAGGGAAAGTTTTATTCCGCCCAGAACGGATTATACATCGGGAACAAAAGAGTATGGTTTTGTTATAGGTATTATGGCGCGGGCGATAGTTAAAGACGGAGACAACATCATCGCAGAAGCCGAACCAGCGTATGAAAAAGCCGCCCGTTCGACGGTACAATTTAATTTTCCTACTATTTGGAATGTTGATCATGATGATGATGATAGTACTCCTCGCACTAATATACCTTCACTTCCATTTGATGAACGTAATGGGTACATAACCCAGCTTTGGATTCGGGGGGGGGACAGACCAAGCGGCAGTAATTCTACACCGGGCTTTCCTTTGTCTTGGGATGAAAGAGATTATTCAGGTATACGACTGATGTGTATAGAAAATGGACACGATTGGTATTGGATTTCTTGGGAAGTAAATGAAACAATGTATTTCCATTTTCTTGAGGGAACTACTCCAGCCAGCCAGAGCAACGCAGCATTAAATGATTTACAAAATAATGGCCCCATCGAGTGGGCATGGGGGCAGGCAGGTTGGGCATTCCAGCACGATAACTTTCGTTTGTATCCCGGAAGCAGCCTTAAATTTAACGACAGTACTTACAATCCTCCCGGAGGTACGCCGCCTGGTTGGGGAATTGAGACGCCTAATTTAGAAACCCCCTTTAGGTGGCCGGGGGAGTTTACGGGGAAACGTAGTGGTCCCACGTTTCTCCGCAGAGCAAGCCGGTAATCAACAGCCTTCTGCTTTGCCTCGCAATTGTTGAGCGGGCAGAGGGTTGTTGCAGTAATCGACGAAGTTCTGTGGAAGAGCCTTAGTCTGTTTACCAAATCGAATATTTTTGCGCACCTTTAGCCTGTTTACGGAAGGGCAGTTGTGGTTCGTCCCAACTGATGGAGATGCGGCGGCGTAACCCCGCATTATTGTCGGGCTGCGCTTGTATATTTTCTGATGACGTAATCATGGAGATTGTTATGCGTAACAAGGCAATGCAATGGAGAAGCTCGCTGGCATTAAGTGTCATCTGTCTGACACTAATAGTGATTTTCAGCTCCTGTGAGCAAAGTATTGGTTTTGGTAATACCATAGATTTTGAAGCTCCGGTCTTAACAATTGATCCTGTGCCGAATCCTTTGTATGTAAGACTTGGGACAACTCTCTCCGGAACTGTTACAGATAATACGTCGGTTTCAAATGTAATTATGAGAGACGCGGTAACCGGAAACACGCTGTTTAATGCGGCGATAACAGGGAACCGCTGGGAAATAAGTTTAAATTTTTCCGAAGAACAGAACGGCGAAAAAATTACAGCAGAGATTGTAGCACAAGATAAGTTTAAAAACTCAGGAGACTCGTCTATTGCAACGGTTACTTTAATTATCGATATGAAACCGCCTGTAGTAAACGATATAATGATTATGCGTACGCCTACAAAAATAGCTTTTCTTGAAACTTATGCCGATATAGAAGAATTGGAGACAAGTGATCCGAGAGGAGAGTTAAGCGCCAATGTTGACAAGTACCAGAACGGTTGGTTTTATATAGACGGCAAAGTCTCCGAGGAAGAAACCAGAATAGAAATTGTGTCGCTTAACATTTATGACGCGAGAGAACCGGATACATTACTTCTTTCGCTAGAAAAACTGCCGGATTCTTCCGCATTTTCTCCCCGTTGGCTTGTAAAAGAAGAAGACATAATTAACGCAGGGGCTGCTGTTTTTGAAAATTATAAAACAAATTATTATGATAACAATGAACGTTATTATTATAGAGTCGCAGTTACCGCGGTTGATAAAAGCGAAAATGAGATTGTTTTTACAGAAGATAAAGGATTCTTCTGTATGTGGAAGAATGGTGACGAACCACAAGGCATTTTTGATCCTTCAATGGGAACGGTTGTTACCCGCGGTACGCCTCTTCCTGTAGAGTTTTTTGATGACGATCAGCTTGATTGGGCTTATTCCGCTCTTTTTACCCTTGATCAATGGAACGGCGAAAAGCCTGTGGCAGACGGCGTTTCTATTTCAGGCAGTAATGACGAAGAAAAACTTGCCTGGTTAAAAGAAAGACTGTTAAGAGGAGAGACTGTTTATAACTGGAGTTATGATAAACACACAGGTAATACTTCGGAGCCTTTAACAGAGCTTTTAAAAGGCGCTTCCGTAAGAGATAAACTCATTTATGTTCCTACGGGAAATCTGGAATCTGATTACGGCGATTTTGTACTTGTTTCTTTGGCAAGCGATAAAAAACTTGAACCTCATACAGGAACCGGACCTGAAATTACAAATACAAATGTTTGGAAAGGCAGAAAATGGAATGTACAAGTTATAGATGACAATGCTCCGGTAATTGTATTTGATACTGTTGTAACAACAGAGTCCGGTTATGATGATGTACAACATTTAGGCAGTGCGCAAAATGAATCTAATCCTCTCGCGCGGACAGGCGACAGCCCCGAAGAAAATACTTTCCCGAAATTAACGGAGGGCAGATATTTTGAATTAAACGGCTATACTTTGCGTGAGAATTCATCCGGATTAAATACTGTAGGGATATTAAGAATGGCCTGGATTCCTCATGGAATGCCGGGCGGTCCTGACGCTTACATACAGCAAGTACAAGAAGCGTTAAGTGCGGAAAATTATCCAAATGATTTTGATAGTATTGTGGGTCGGGCAGGCGTACAGCATTGGGAGTTTAACGAGAACTTTTCTGCAGGCGGCGGAGGAGACAAACAATTTGTTACAGGCACAAATCAAGAGGTTAACGAAAGTCCCTTTAAAAAGCAGGTCTTTAGAAAAAGGTTTGATGTTCTAGGCGGCCTTGATGACACAAAATCTGAATACCGCAATTTTACTTACAACGGAATTCATGAAAACGATACGAAACTTTTTGTTCTTTGCGCGATTGACAATACAGGGCGTCCTGTTTACAAACAGATGCGTCTTTTAGGCATGAAAAACGCGCCGACTCTTGCCGTATATGATATTAGTAACAAGTCCGTTATTCTTTCCGAACCACCTCCTGATATATACGAAAATAATGACAATGGAGACTTTACACCTGAATACGCTGCAAAGCTTAAAACTTACAATGAAAAGCCGGAAGTGTATAACGCTTTAAGAAATGTGTCGATGCCGTCAGGCAGTTTAATTCTTACAGAAAATGACGCAACAATTCCCTTTCAAACATATACGCGCGGTACAGAATTAAAATATTGGATTATGGCGGAAAGAAGCGGAGATTTGGCTGTTAAAAATATAACGATGGAAGATATAACAAGTGAAAGCGGCGCGAAAGCTATGGGAAGCGCATTTCACGAAACAGACCGCGCCGTTAGTTTTGTTGAATATTTCCCAGATGTAACAAGCAGGGTTTTCCGTTTTACGGCAACAGATACACTTAACAACGAAGCCGTAATACAGCGCACTGTCGCTATTACAAACGCCGCTTTTCTCCGTGATATAACAACAACCGCACAAAACGGCTCTTACGGAATAGGTCAAAAAATTACATTACAGGCGAACTTTACAAGTCAAATAAGAATAGAAAACGGCACAGGCGGCAGAAAACCTGAACTGAATGTTCGTTACCAAGTTGATGGAGAAGCCGGATTTAACATTGCTTCAATACAATGTAACGAAAAACCGGGCGATGAAGTTTTATCTTTAACTTTCGATTTTATTGTGGAGGAAGGTTTTACCGGAAAACTTGAAACCATGTACGAGTCGGAAACCATGACAGCAGACTCAAGCTATGTAGGATCTATTAACACCGATATGAGCCGCCCTATAAGACTGCTTAACGGTGCGCGGATCATTGATGTTTCGCGTAACGAACCTGCGTTTGTTCCCGGTTATATAGTCGGAAGTTCTGTAAGCTCTTCATGGACAACAGATTTGGGTTCTCTTCAGTCGCGTAAAGCAAATATTCGGCTTGACGGAAAACGCCCCGGCATAACAAACCTGGTTGTTTCGGGAAAAGCCGCAGATTCTGCCGGCAATTATTATTTTAAGGCGGGAGAGATTATCAACTTTACTTTTACCGCGGATAAATCTATTAGAGCTGAAGGGACTCCGAAACTTAATTTTGTTATAACAGATTTAAGCGGCAATACAGAGTTATACAAGAGTAGTGCAGGTAATACAACGTTTACATATCAAAGACCACAAGGCAATAACGGAATGGTATTCAGTCTTAATACAAGCGGTATTCCTATTACAGGTTACGGAAAACTTCACCGTGTAAGTCTTGTGTCAGGAGAAGGAGCCGGAAAAATTGTAGATGAAGTCGGTAATGAAGTTGTAATTAGTACCGTTAATATGAATCACGCGTCTGGCGCTGTTTTTATAAAAACTTCTCTGCCTGCCGCACCCGGGACAACGGTTGGGGAAAGTAATACGAATTTTTATAATTATTCTCCTGCCTTGGAAATAAGCGATCCTAACACAGCGCTTGAGCCGTGGGCTGTAACAAAGCAGTACAGTCTTAACGGCGGCACAACATGGATTACTTTCCCGAATGCGCAAAGCGAGAACCCTGCGTGGACAAAAATAGACGAAGACGACGGCGGTAAATTAAAAATTCTAAACGGGGAATGGAACCTTAGAACGCGTTATGTTGATAAAGCAGGAAACCAAGGAATTGAGTTTGAGTCAGCGGTACATGTAAACCAAAATTTCCCAAGACTGGAATCTGTAAGCGCGGCGGAACCTGCGGGTACATATATCGCCGGAGATACTCTTACGTTTACTCTTAACTTTGCGGAAGCGGTAAGTGAAGGCTCTGTTTCAATTACCATAAAAGACAGAAGCGGCTCAACAGATGCGTCTGCTGTACAAGAACTTACAGCGCTGGTTTCGGAAGATACAGACTCAATAGATTTTGATTGGACTATTCTTTCCGGCAAGCAAATGAATAACGGCTTATATATTGCTGAAATAAACTTAACAGGATTAAAAGACCGGTTTGGAAACTCCGGCGAAAACAGCGTTAGTTCTGATGTTACGACAATAACCATGCCCGCAGACACTAATTACACCGTAAGTAATCTGCCATCGGGAATTATTGTTGACGCAGTTCTTCCCACAGTTTCCGTAAGAACTCCTGCTATAGGAGCAGTTTCCGAAGACAACAAAACAATTACTTTAACATTCTCGGAAAATGTTATGGTTGGCAGCGGAACCATTACCGTAAGACCAAAAGCAGGTTTTGCAATTCCGCCTGTGTTTGAAGATACCGGATATTATTTAGATACAAACGGTAATCGGCAAACTTCTTCCGGAGCAGACAGAACATATATCTCAAGTTTTTATGATGTTTACCAAGCTCTTGATAGCACAAATCAAGGGTACCTGACACAAGGAAACAGCATGAGCGACCTTACTCTTAATGCCAGAACAGGGCAGAGTGCGGGTCCTTACAAAAAAATGACACAAGGCTTGGCCGCGGGCAGAGGTTACACAGGAAATTATTCACAAACTGTTACTACTAACAATGCTAATTCCGGTCATGCTCCTAATATAAGCGCGGCAGCAGATTTTATGGTTCCCGATACCGCGACAAAATGGGTCTTGGATTACCAATACGAAATAAATGATGATGATGAGGCTGTTAATAATATCCGCGCGGCTCTTACCGCGGCTAAGTTCCGCTGGCAGGAAATAGACGCGGGCTCGGCAGATATAACCGGTAATAAAGTTACAATTACGCTGAATGAACCGCTCTTAAAGGGGTTGGATTGGGAAGTGTATTACCCGCAAGGCGCTTTTACCGACATGGCAGGAAACCCCGCGGCGGTGCAGGGTAATATTGCAGCCGACCCTAAAAACTGGACTACTGATTACCACTTCCAGTCCAGCGGAGTACAGGCTCCTGTAATAAGGGTAAACCGCAGAAGTTTTGACGCGAGAAACAGTGATTGGGCATCTAACACAAACAGAACTTATCAAGTACCGCCCGACACAGCTAACTGGGAAACTAATACAATTGGCGTAACAGATGATAACGGCTGGGGTATTGAAGATTTTAATACTGTTCACTACCGTGTAGAGAGTGAAACCCCGGGTGCGGATATTTCCGCAAAGGTATACCAAGGAGCGGCAAATAACCAAGGAGCAGTTACCGCCGCTTGGACCGGTAATGTTAGTGCCAATAATACAGGTAATACTATTCTTGCTGACGGAGCATGGACTTTAAATCAGAATAATCAAGGAACGAGAGGTCAATGGGTTATGCCGAACCTTGTCCGTAGATCAACAGGCAATAATGCCACTGGTTATACGGTAGACGCAAAAAATGGAACCGAAACAAGAACATTTAAAGGCACTTTAAGGTTGTTTAAATCGTATAACAGGGATTTACTAACAACAGAAATTGACAATGCAGGTACTGGAGGGGCTGATCATTTTAATGATGGTTATGGACAGGGCTATATTAGCTTCGACGCACTGGAAGCAAGCAAAAGCTATGTTATTGGTACTGCAACTGCAAACAGAGATCCAAATGGTGGTCCTGTTTCACGCCAAGGTTACGAAGGAGTCTTTAGAACCGTTATTGCGTTAAATTTTGACAACCCTGCCAATGAATATAATTTCATGCTTGTAGAAGGTTCAAATATTAAAAACGGAATGCCTTCTATCGCGGGTTTCCCTGTCCGTGATGCAGAGGAAAAAGGAGATAATCGATTTGTTAAAGCATTCTACAGAGATGGCAACAGCAGATATTGGGTAAGTACAGAGATTGTCTGTGAATGGTATTTCCTTTATTGGAATACCGGCGGACATCTCTATGCTAACGGTGAAGTAAATAACTACCTTGTTGTAGGTTATGGTGACCTTACTTATGCTTATAACTTAACCCGCTGAGGAAGGAGAAAAAATATGAAAACGTTAAAAAGATTTATTTTAATAGGGTTGGCTCTTATTTTTTCTTTCTCCTGTGAACAGCCTGTGGGGCTTGGCTCAAGACTTGATATCGAAGGACCGGTTGTAACCATTACATCTCCTGCTCCGAGGAAGGCGGTTCAGCCTCAATTTTCAATTTCGGGAAATGTTTCAGATAAAACTGGAATCTCTCGTCTTTTAATAACAGCAACTCTTAATAACGAGCCTTTCCAAAAACAATGGGAATATAAGGCAGGCAGTTGGGTCTACTCAAACGATGGAGGCGCAAATAAACTTCCTTTGGAAGGCGCGGAATGGGAAGGAACAGGACGTTCAGTATCTTGGCGAGTGCCTGTAGATATGTCTATTGAAGGGCAGTCTTTGCAGAGCGGAGAATATACATTTGCTGTTCAAGCGTGGGATAGTGTAAATGTTACGGATGACAATTCGTTTAAGACCATTGTACTAATACTTGACTATGAGCCGCCCGCAATTGATGTTTCAAATCCGTATCTTTACAGAGGAGACAAAGCCTACGAGGTTTCTCCGCTTGCCGAATTGCACAGTATCGAAGACTCAAGCGATGAACGCAAAAACCCAGCTAATATAGGAAAATTTATAACAGATGGGTTTAATCTTCAATGGCAGATAGAAGATGATTTTGACGTATGGTCAATGGATTTAAGGTTTTACAAACATGATGTAGAAATAGACAATAATCCCGATACCGAACTTCCTGATAATTATATTTATCATTACCATGAAAACCTGCCTCCTCCTCCTGTAGAGCCTGATCCCGCAAACTATATAAAACCCAATGGTTCTGTAATGGTTCCCCCCTTAACAAGCGAAGCGGGCATTTATGACGACGGCGCGGAATTAAAAACTCCTTTAACAGAAAAAACAACAATAAAAGTAGTAGCAGTTTGTTACGATGCCGCAGGAAATCCCAATGAAGAAAGAACGCTTGGGTATTTTATTTATTGGGCAAAAGCAAACGAACCGTGGGTTGTCTTTACGGACGGTATGCAATCGCCCGATGATTTTTATGGTGAAAAGATCACAGACATAGAAGAAGATGTGTTCATGGTGTACCCGGGAAGAACCATAAAGGCTGCGGCTTACCAAGTAAACGGTGTTTCTAAAGTTGTTTATTCTCTTTACAGATGTGAAGAAGATGGAACGGTTCCCGATAAAATTTTAACTAACAATCTTATCCCTGTAGAAGAAAATATAAGTATCCGAAATGAGGAAAGGTCTCCAGGGAATTATTCTACCGTTTTCTCGTGGGAGTTTTCCCCTCCTTCAAGCTCCGCTTATTATGTTGTGAAAGTTACAGCATACGATGCTTCAGGCTGGCCGGGCGGAGAATATGCTTCTCTATTTAGAGTGCAGGATATAACTTTCCCGAACTTTCCGATTCCCCCTAGTCCTTCGGCAACTGACCCTCTTTTTATGCACCTTGAAGATAATAAGTTTGCAATAGAAGGGGAAGTAAGCGATGCTACAGGAGTGAAAAGCCTTGCGTTAGTATGGATAAACCCGGAATCGCGCAATTACGCGGCAATGAGTCAGCTCTCTTATTTTAGGGATCAAAACTATGGAGGGTGGCTTGAGGCTCTTGAACTTGAACCGGGCAGCAGTATTGAAGAATATAAAAAAGGAAACTACAAACCGTTTGATTTGGACCATCCGAACAAGTTATGGAATATTCCTTTAACTGAAAAAGGAGAAAATTCTGATACATATCGTATGCATTATTCATATTCTCAAAGTATCAGTTTGCTTGATGATCTTAACATAGGAGTAGGGCAGCAGCCGCTTAAAAGCCAGGTTTTCCTTTTAAGAGTAGAAAATACAACCGGAAAATGTACGATAATTACTTACGCGCCGCAGGGTGATACTCTTGCGCCTTCAAATTTTACAATTGATGAAGTAGAAATCTCAAATTCTAACAATTCAAACGCTGTAGAGACTTTAATTCCCGGAATTTATAAAGTTATAGAGAAGTTTGAGGAAGAAGATACCATAACTATTAACGGCAGTTGGGCGGAAGATTCGACTGCGTTTTTGAATATTGATACGTACTTTAAACCTAATTTTAAAATTACGGTAAACGGCAAAGATCTTACCGTTAATACGTCAGATATACATTTTTACAAAAACAACGCGTCTTCCGG
>DBDH01000062.1:0-17843 GCA_002293455.1 Treponema sp. UBA937 | reverse complement strand
TTAGTCGTAAGTGCGTCAGTTTCCGATATAGGCGGAAATATTGCGGAAGCCGGGGCATCTTGGTTAATTGAAAGCGACAACGTAAAATTACTGCGTGTTACAAGTGATTCTGAAGATAAACTTTATAAAGCAGGAGATGAAATAGAAATAATTTTAGAGTTTAATAAACCGGTAAGATTAAAAAACAGCGGAAAGCCTGAACTCAATTTAAACGCGGGAACAGGCGCGGTTGCTGTCTACGGAGATGGGCAAGGAAGTAATAACAGCCGCCAATACTTTTACTATACAGTAGGGGCGGGGCATAACACAGGTACGGGGAATCTTAATGTTACGTCTCTTAAAGATCCCGAAAACTGGCAAGATGATAATTACGGCTTTACATGGATAACAGGATCTGAAGAAACTGGAGACAGCGAAGAGATAAGGGTAACTAATGTTGCGGAACATGATGGAACAACAAGACCTACAGGCACTTATTACACAAAAAGGCTTCCTGTTACAACAACTGCAAGCGATGATGATTATCAGTTTACTCTTGGAGCGGGAAAACGCATACAAATTGATACAGTTTCTCCTACAGTAACCAATACAATATCTCCTACTCTTAAGGGGTTTTATAGTACAGGTGATATTTACATTGAAGCAGCGTTTTCCGAAAATGCAGCCATACCCGATACTATTGCCGATGCTGATTTGCCCAAATTAACGTTACAAGTAGGTGATGATGTAAAATCTACATCGCAAAAGAGAGACAACATAAAAGTTGCCGGAAATAAAATAACTTTTGTGTACAACATTGGTGTAAACGATGATTCAAAAGGAAGCGCAATACAGGTAACAGGCATCAGCGGAACCATAACAGACATTGCGGGAAATGATTTAAACGCAGAAAATTTTACCGCAAAAACACTTGATGGTATTTATATTGATACAACAGCTCCCGGCGTTCCTGCCGTAAAAGTTTTAAGCGCGGATAACATAAATAATGTTATAACAAATACTGTTAATGGCGGAACTATAACAGGCGCGTCCGGAGGAGCAGAAGTAGAGCTTGCGAACGTTTATAACACTGCTCTTTGGCTTGCAATAGGAAGAAACGGAGCGGAAACAGAAGCGGAAAGGATAGAGTACACCATAACAGGAGACACAGATAATCCCACAACCGCTCCTAACACCAATAATACTCCGTTTACACTTAATCAAAAAGGAGTGAATAAAATACAAGCGCGCCAAATAGACAGAGCGGGAAATGCAGGTGCGTGGTCACAGCCTATAAGTTTTAATTGGGATCCGGGAAATATTCTGACACGCATAAGTTCTACAAGCGCGAACGGAATATATAGCAGTGTCAATGGGCGCAATACAATTGAAATAACTCTCTCTTTTAGAAAGCCTATAACATTAGGCAATAATGCCGCGCTTGAAATAAACGCGCGGAGAAACGGAAGTAATATTTCACTTCCTATTGAATCAGCATTCAGCGGTACCGTTTTAAACGTAACATACATAGTACAGAATGGGGACATGCTTCCCGAAACAGCAAATAAAAAACTTGACGTGTTAAGTTTAACAGCTGACACTATTCGGGACGCGGACGGAGTAGATATAGAACAATTGGTTGATGTAACTAAATTGACAGGTGCTTTGCGGCTTAACGGAAACAAAAGTATTGATGTTGACACAAGCGCGCTTTCGGCAGGTACGCCTTATTTCACAACCGGAGCCGTTGCTGATGACAACTCATACGAAACAACTCTGGAAATAACTTTTAACCGCGATGTTTTTAAAGGAAGCGGAAACATTACAATTGAACAGACTGCACAAGATTTTTATTTGCCTGCCGTAATTACGGAAGCGCAGTATAACAGGCTGCGGTCGAAAGTTAGCAACATTGACACTTTCTACACAAAAGGAACAAACGGAGGAACGACAAACGGCACAAATGCAAATTCTCCCTTTATAGCGGATACAATCAACAAGTATATTTTGAACTATGCGACAAATCCCAACATGTCGGGCGCTGCCCCCAATGCTGATGCGGCTTTCTTTACCGCGTTTAGACAAGCGGAAAAAATTGTCATTCCTGTTAATAATCAGGCTGTTACTGTTAATGGTAACAAAGTTACAATAACGCTTACAGGCGCAAATGCTCCGCAAGTTCCCGGAGCGTCTTATACTATTTCATATCCTGCAACTTTTGTAATAGACTCCTTGGGAAATAATCCTCCTGCCGATAATGCTGAAGGAGTGGCATTAGGCGGCGTAGCGAGACCTTTTATCAGGATAAAGAAAACGCAGGACACGATAGCAATCCAAGCTACGACTAACAACAGACCGCGTCTTGCTGCAACTCAGCCTTTAACCGCAGAGGTACGCATGGACACAAGAACGCCGGGATCGGAAATTAGGTATACTTATACTCAATACAATACGAATATAAATGCAGAAAATTTAAATGTCAATATTATCCCGGTAAAAGCAGCAGGAGCAGGACGTCCAGATGATATAACAGATGCATTAACTCCATACACTATTCCGGTATCAATCGGCAATGATAATTATCAAGGTATGCAATGGCGTGTAAGAGCGAGAGCTTCAAAAGATAATAACAACAGCGCGGAATCCGAAGACATGGCGTACCGTACAGTTATTACTTTTGATACCGGTGGCATGACAGCAGCTGCAAACTCAGGTGAACAAGTTTTAGCTGTTGGAGACCAAGTCTGGATACGCGGCGGAGATTCTATAGGAGCTTCTTCCATACCAGGGTTCCCGTTTACATGGGAAGACAACTGGGGTAATTTAAGCGGTAAAAGAGCCGGTATAAGACTGATGACAAAGACAGGCAATAATAACAATACCCTTAATGACTCAGAATGGAAGTATGTTACATGGGATATGAGTGCAACGGCTTATGTTGACTTTGTTATGGGACACGATACCGCTTCATCAGCAGATGTTGCGTGGCAATATGGCCCCAGGCAGTGGGCTTATCAGCGTTGGGGCTGGACATCATATAAAGATAGATACCCGATATTTCCCGGAGAACATCGTTGGTTAGATGTTAACACAGATAACGAAACTACGGGAAAAGGAAACTTTTCCGGTACTTTTAGTTCGCGCCCTAATTTTACAGTTTCGGATATTCCCGGTGCGAATACAAATGAGTAACTTCGTGTGAGGAGGCAAAGCGGTCTCCAAAAGGAGGCTGTTTTGCCATTCTCCGGTTCATAAAAAATAATTTTTCTCTTCACATTTTCTTTTCAGCCATCGAATTCAATCTTTCTTCAGTTTTGTGATTCGCATAAGGTTTTGGATTAACGCAAAAGCCTGTCCAATTCAAGGCATGATAAAAAGAAACAGGAGGCGAAAAAGGGTTAGTATCAGAAAAAACAAAGAAATCAAATATTTGACATATTTTACAAAAATGATAATATTATATATAGGATATTTGGAATTTCTATATGAGTGTTCCCAAATAGACACCATCTTTAAAAAAGTGACAGCTATTGGTTATTTGGATATATGTAAGGAGGACAGGCAAATGAAAAAAAGGTTTTTTGTTTTGGCGTAGGCGCTGACTTCTCCTTGTTTGATATTGCTGGTGAAAAATATACGCAGCGCGGCAGCCCAGTATGGATGGGCGCGCTCTTGATTCTGATAGAATTTTTCAAAATTCCCATACCAAAACGAACATTTTACACACCTTTAGTATGTTTACGGAAGGGTAGTTGTGGTTCGTCCCAACTGATGTAGATGCGGCGGCGCATAACCTCGACACAATAATTCCCCACATTGTTGTCGGGCTGCGTTTGTATATTTTCTGATGATGTAATTGTGGAGGTTGTTATGCTTAAAAAAACAAAGCAATGGGGAATCTCGCTGGCATGTCTGATACTGACACTGATTTTTGGCTCCTGTGAGCAAAGTATTGGTTTTGGTAATACCATAGATCTTGAAGCGCCGACTCTTACCGTAAAAAGCATTATTCTCCCTGACGGAACTGAAAAGATAATTGAGGGAAATAGCAGCGTTCTCGTCGGTCCCGGTATATTGTTCGGTCCTGAATGTATCCTGACAGGAGAAGCCTGGGACAATGTTTTGGTTACCGGAATACAGGTAGAAGAAACAGGTCCCAACGCGGAAATAATAAACGGCAAAACGCGGGTATGGAACAATGCGGAGATAAGTCCCAAAGGTCCCGATGGGAAACAAACCTGGCGTATTGCGCTGGACGGCATCCAAAAGGGAGAGCGGAATATCATCATAAGCGCCTTTGATAAACACCAAAACAAAATGGGGGAATATAGGATGCGAACCCTCACCCTGCTGGTAGATACGGACCCTCCATTTGTGGAAAGCGTTAGAATTGAACGGTCTCCGGGTGTGTATGTTGACCTGCTGTCCAAAAGCAGACTGGAAAATCTGGACCCGAATAAACTTGAGTATGTAGACTATTTTCAAAACGAGTCTTTTACCATCCGCGCTTCAATTGTGCATGATTTTGAACTATCCGGGGTAAGCCTTAATTTCTTGAATGAACAGGGAGAGGCAGTGTTTTCGGAGGGGCTTGGGCAGACGAGCGGAGGGCTGACTACGCCGGTTTGGGAGATAACCGAGGAAATGCTGACTGGCGCCAATCCCGACTACAGTTCGGGGCGGCATTATCTGCAAGCGGTTATAATCGCGAAAGCGGTTGCCGGGCACAGCGGGCAAAATGATGTTTATGATGAAGACGGTGATGGTCTTGTATCCAATGAATTGTACAGCCTTTGCTGGTATCCTGAAGCGGATAAGGCGCGAATACAGATAGATGTTCAAGAGGAAAACGGAGCAATATCCGTGGAAAAAGAGAGCGTTTTGCCGCTAACAGTGTTTGATGACGATAGCGTAAAAGCGGTATACGCCGCGATGATTTCGGAAGCGGACTGGGCCTTGTTTATGCAGGGAGAAACGGATGATGATATTGTTGATGAAAAACTGCAATCTCTTTATGATGAGGCGGCGCGTGAAAGTTTTTCCTATAGCGGCGATTTGAAGGGTAACCGGATAAGTTCCGCGGTGAGAAACACTACTGTTCCGGTAACGAGCGCCGACGAACGGGGTGTGTACCGCCTTATTGTTCTGGCAGAAGATACATCAGGATGCTGGAACCACGGCTTATTTACCGTTCAAGTTATGGAAGACGGGATACCAACCATATCCATTACAGCGCCTGCTGAAAATACCAGTCCAACCTTAACCGCTGACGGCAGTTTTACCCTTAAAGGTTCAATACTGAATTTGGACGAAGTTGGATTTCTCAGAATAGCCTGGGTTCCTGACGGCCTGGGCTTGAGTGCAAATGAACAGATGGAAAAAGGGCAGGAAGTTCTCATAGATAATGCCCCCGCGGATGGCATACAGATATGGAATGAGGACGACATTGTACTTACACGTATAGCTGACGAGATAATTGGAAACAAAACATTTAAACAGCAGGCTTTTGAAAAAACCTTTAATATATTTACGGATTTTATGTACAATGGCAGTCTGGAAAACGCGCCGAAATTGTTCATATTGTATACCCAGAGTAAAGACGGAATTAATGTTTTCCTGCCCTTCCGTTTGATGCCTTATACCACTCCTCCGGGAATTGAGGTTAATAACCCGGCGAACGGGGAAGAACACGGAAAAAATGAAGAAATACCATTTGAAATCAGTATCAAACCTGTACCAGGCATACCTATTGCTTCGGATTCAGTAGAACTCATATCGGTAACAGAAAACAACACAAAAATTGATCTGAAACAATCCGAAACTGACGCAAATGTATGGATTCCCAGGGTTCCTTATTCCTTCTCCAACGAGGGGACTTATTATTATCGGGCTGTCGTAGAAGACGCGCTTGGTAACGAGAATCAGGTGGAACAGTATGTCATTATTACGACATTGCCGGAGTTTGTGGAAATTGCTTCTCCCCACGCTGATGACACAACATTCAGCGCACTAGAGACCATAACCATACAGGTTGTTTTTGACGGGGCGGTAAACACCGTCACCGGTAAAC
Organism: Treponema sp. UBA937; assembly: GCA_002293455.1. Lineage (GTDB taxonomy): Bacteria > Spirochaetota > Spirochaetia > Treponematales > Breznakiellaceae > UBA937. Next base: position 11,794 of record DBDH01000062.1, on the reverse strand, counting down.
CCCGCCTGGTATTGAGGGGATTTACAGACGGCAAAAACCATTACGCTCAGTATGCAGGCGGAGCGGGAAGTTCCACTCTGGATTTTGCGTATGATGTAGAGCAGAACGATGAAACAGAAACCGGCGGACTCACCGTAACTAAGATAGAACTGAATGGCGGTTACATCAGCAGTGAGAATGATCTGACAGGAATTTCGGCATCGCAGCTGAATCTGTCAAAAACATTTCATGTTGACGGTATTGCTCCGGTGATTACGAAAATTGAATTTACCGATAACGGAGCCGCCCCGCTTTGGCTTAGAGCAGGTCAGGATTTGCAGATTAAAGTTACAGCCGGCAAGGAACTACGGGTTCTGGGAAATCCAAAGCTGCTTTTATCTTTTAATAACCGTTCCGCAAATTTCCAAGGTCTAGAAAATGAAGATAAAACTATGGTCTTTACCTATAAGGTGCAGAGCGGCGATAACGCGGCTTCGGTAGGCTGTGCGGCAAGCCTCTTCTCAGCGGCGGATCTTACAATAATCACTGACAAGGCAGGAGCTCATGGCAATGAACTTTCACTGGCAAGTACGCCTGCGTCTACAGGTAATGTCGCAATAGATACCGCTCCGCCTGCCAAATTGACAGTTGAGGAGATATCGGAAAATATTGGAATACCGCCAAGAAAGTTTAAAATTACCGGAAATATTGAGTCCAACGCGAAAGTGGAATATACCATTGACAATGGAATAACATGGAAAGTCGATTTCGGCTCTCCATATACTATTCCCGATATTGACAGCCCCGGAAGCTACACTGTGATTGCCCGTCACACAGACCTTGCGGGCAACAGCACAGAATCAGATAAAACAACCTTTACTGTGAGTGAGAGAAGCAATCTTGCCGGTCTGATCTGTGATAACCCTGACGGCATATATAATGAAGGAACGCTCTCATTCAGACTGCTCTTTGACGGAAAGGTAACGGCTTCTTCCGGTACCGCAGGGCCCTCAATTACTATTGGGCGTAATGGGACCGACGTTGAAAATGTCACGCTTAGGCTTGCAAGTCCTGTAAGCGCCGGCGATTTTTTCCTGTCCTTTGCGTGGACTGTTCCGTCCGGTCTGAGGTGGGAACCTTTGGTTGTAAAGAATATCAGCCTGAATGGCGTTAAGCGTGAAGACGGTACTGCCCCCGGCGGTGTTATTGCAAACGTGATAAGCACGTATAACGCTGCCCGTAACGGGGTAGAAGTGCTCTCCATAACGCCTGTTATTACCGGTATAAAAACCGGCAGTAACGGCAATGTTACTGTTGTGACCCAATATAATGATGCATCTGCCGCGCTAGGCGCTTCAAGTACTGACACAGCTCTGGACAACGAGAATCTGATACTGACATTCAATCACGCGGTCTCGCCGGAAAACGGAACCATTACGATTAAGCCCGGTGGCGATTGGCTTGTTCCTCCAGTGTTAACCAATGAAGAATATTATAATGTTACCAAAATGTTGAGCAGTGGGGATAAGACAAAACTGGATGAGGTCTACATAAAGACCACCCACGGACTCATCAAAAACGGCAATCAGTATACCGGTACTCCCGATACGGCTACTAAATATGTGCTGAAATTTGAAGAAGGTTTGGACAACGCAGATATTCGGGCCATTTTCAACAGCACCGGATATTTACAGCAGGAAATTGACGTTCAGTCCAGCCAGGTTACCGGAGATGGAACCGCTCAAATAAATATACAATTGGATACTCTCCCCGACGGACGGATATGGGACATTTCCATTAGTGAAGGCGCTTTCCGTGACGAAGCGGGAAACCTGTCCCCGGCGTTTTCAACGGTTGTCTGGTCGGGCAAAACAGCCGCCCCGGTCATCAGGGTGGACCGTGTTTCAAATAATCACCCAACAGCAAATCCTACTGCTAACAGCGAAACAAATGGAGGAATACACCGGGTTCAAGCGCAATACCGCATAGACTCTGTAACTCCGGGGGCGGCTATAATATATGGCACTTTTAACAAAGGTACTGCCGCGATTACTCTTGCTATGACCAATAATCGTCCGTCATCAAAAGATGATACCAGTACCAATTCCTCTATCGCGGACGCCGCCGCCGGTGATTTAAGTTTAATTTCCGATTTTATGGAGTACACTTATACCGGAACAAATTATCCCTTAATGCCGGCAGAAGCGGAAGCAAACAGTTTGTATACCGCCCGTAAGGATTATATAGCGGCAAAAGCAAAGCGGAATAATCTGGCTGAAAGTGAAACGGGTTACGAAGGGGTTTTTAAAACTCTATTGGTTTACCGTGATATACAAGGCGGAACCGGTAATTGGGTGAAAATAGAAGGCGCTAATGTATACGGAGGACAGCCTACTATATCCGGCTTCCCGCTCAGTAATAATGATATGACCGGAAAATCAAGTAAATACGCGTTTAGAAACAGAGGAAGTGAAAGTAACACCGGCGGCAATTCAGCCGAAACTAATACTGACTGGATATGGATTACCTGGGAGATCATCAGCGAGTATTATCAAGTTAACTTAAGAACCGCTTTGGCTGAGCCTGATAGTGCGCTGACAGGTCCTGCGTGGACCGGAACGGCAATACAGTTCTACAGTAAGCGTACTTATGGAAATTATGGTCTGCATTCCGGTAATAATGCTCAGCCTTTTTAAATAGGAGGAAAAAATGAAAACAAAATTAACGATGCCATTATTTAGTCTATTAGTAATTGTCTTGTGCCTTTCCTCCTGTGATAGTCCTGTTGGACTGGGAGTCAAGGTAAATTTGGTTCCTCCAACCGTTACTATTGACAGTCCCAATTTTATGGAGAATGTGGGAAGTACCTTTACCATAGAAGGAACCGCTACGGATGAAGAGGGAATTGTCCTGTTGGCCATTACCGTAGAATACGTAACAAAAGAAGGGGAAGAGTGGAAGCAGGAATTCCGCAGCGAGCGCGGTGTGTGGAGCAGCCGAAATACCGCTCATCCTGATTGGGAAGACACCGAAGATAACGGAGTCTGGACTGCTCTGGATAGGAAAAATATTTTCTGGTCGGTAGAAGCCGTAATGCCGGAGAACACTCCCGACGGAGAATACCTTATCAGTGTGAGTGTGGAAAACAGCGTTCACAAACCCAGTACGATTCAGCAGCGCCGGGTAGTTAAAGACGCATCGTCCCCGGTAGTTACGATACTTGCTCCGGTACTGGAACTTGATGACTATGAAGAAACTTTTGACAAATATACTACGTGGAAGGATCCTTCGATATTGAACCGTCTGCATAGCGGGGAAATAGCGGTTCAATATGAAATAAAAGATGATTTTTCTTTTGCCAGTCTTTATTTCCAGCTTACAGATGATACAGAGACTATCTATTACAATCGTGACGCGAATCCGGTGACGAATATGGGCTGGAGCGGAAAAGTAACAATCCCCGGGAAAAAAATTAAAGATGCAGACGGAAATCCCATCACGGGGAAAAAGTATCTCCAATTGATCAGTTCTGTTACCGATGAGGCAGGAAATAAATCTCTGCCCCGCAGCCACGGCTGGCTGGTCTGGTGGCCCGATGCCGACAAACCTTGGGTAGATGGTTTTGGCGTTGAAAACCAATTAGAGGCTCAGTCGCAATCCAGAGTATACCCCGGTTCTGTTATTCAGGGTCAGGCGTATGACAATAAGAGCGTGTATTCCGTTTCCTACAAGATATACATCATAGATGATGGAGGAAATGAACAAAAGGTTGATGATGGTGTAGTATATAATGTTCCTTTGGAAGATGGATCGGAACCGTCCGCGTTTTTTAACTGGACTATCACGAGTCCTACAAAATGTGCTGTATACAAAATTGTTATCGATTGTGAGGATAAGCAAGGCAACGAGGGTGAGCAGGTAACGCGATATTTCTATGTATATGATGTTGACGCTCCAAGTATTTCCGTAACGAAACCTGCCGCGCAGGAAACTTTGTTTGGTGATGTAAACGGAAACTTTACCGTAGAGGGGATCGTCAGAGACGGAGTTGAGCCCAAACGGCTTACCCTGGTGCGGCTTAATCCCAATGCCATTGATGAAAGCCGTGTTTTATATCAGTCCGCTGAATATACAGGCTGGAACAAACCCGGTGAGAATGATGACAAATGGGAAGATGACAAAGGAAACCTGATCTGGGAACTGGATTTGGGACAAGATACCGGACGGGTAGAAAAAACGTTCAGCAAGAGTCTTAATCTGTTTAATGATTTGAGTATAGGAAAAGGAACCGGTAAATTCCCTCTGGCGACGCAGAGTTTTATATTCCGGGTAGAGGGTGATTCAGGACGCGCTATAACTTTACTCCATTCAGTCCGGGGCGACATACAGCCGCCTTCATTGAGCATTGACCGCATTATTGCTAAACGGGCCGGCGCTAAGATACAAGATCACACAATTGACGAGCTCAAAAATGAACCGATGGATTTTCTGTTAGAGGGAGATGAAATTTATCTGTCCGGAAAATGGAATGATGATTCCGCTGCCGCTTGGGGAACCGCAGATAAGGCGGGACCCTTTACAGTGTCATGGAATGGTGTATCTGTTAATAATGCCGCGTTTAAATATGACGGTTCAAGTGGTACATGGGAAGCGGGGCCAATATCATATCAGGGCGAAGGCTCAGGAGATATTACGGCTGAATTGCTTGACATTGGCAATAATATAGCACGGACTTCTTTTTCCGCGATAATAAATACCAATGAACCCAAACTGAGGTTTGTTACTAGTGATGCCAGTGACGGCGCGTATAACGCAGGCAAGGTGATTAACATATATTATGAGTTTAACAAAGAGGTAGCATACACCGGCTCTGATATTCCGTATCTTACCCTGAATAATGAGGGAACCGCGTATCGTACAGACGGCGATGGTACCATGCGGCACAAATTTACCTACACCGTTGAGGAAGGAGATGATACGCCATCGCTTAACGTTACCGGTATTGTGTTTGGCAGCGGTACATGGGAAGGCGGCGGAGAAGCGGATATGAATATTCCTGCCGGGAAATACCTTAGTGATACCAAAAAGATAAAAATCGATACAACGCCCCCCGCTATAACCCGTGTAGAATCTATGAATGATGCCGGTTATTACAGAGCGGGCAGCACTATTAATCTGCGCTTGTACTTTGATGAAAATATTGTTTTTAACAGAGGAACCGGCGGCGCTCAATTAGGTTTGGATGATTTAGCCGGCTCCGCCACGGACGGAAAAACAGATGTTTTGAATCAGAACGTAAGCGGTCAGAACTTCCTGCTGTTTACCTATAAGGCCGCCGACGGTCACAATACACCCAAGTTGTCCGTTACCGAATTAACTCTGAACAGCGGCGCGTCCATTACCGATGAGGCGGGAAACGGCTTGACCGTTTTCTCAATCCCCGCGGGAGGGAATATCGCGGATGGAACAGAAGGGAAAACAATTATCATAGATACTACAAAGCCTAATCCGCCGATATTGAGCCACGCGGGCGGAACCTTTAAGGAAGCCCAGAGTTTTACGGTTAGCGGCGGGGAAACCAACGCGTTGGTGGAATACAGTATTAACGGTAGTTGGCATCCGTACACCGGTGAAGTAACTATTCAAAACGTTGGAAGCTATACTATAAGAGCGCAGCAAACCGATCTTGCGGGGAATGTTTCTGATAACACTACTCCGGTAACGATTACCATTGAAGAGAACATTCCCCTGCTGCGCAGTTTCAGCGGAAGTTCTCCGTCGGGAACGTACAAGACAAGCGATAAAATTAATATCATTCTTAATTTGAGTAAAACGATTACTGTAACAGGCGATCCTGAATTGAACCTGAATGCCGGAAATAATACTGCTGTCGCTTCATTTGATGGAACTAACCGCAACAATACAAGTACGCTCAAGTTTAACTATCAAATAGTTGCCGGTGACGATGTGGACCCACTGGAAATTACTAGTATTGACCTTGCCGGTGTTACACTGACAGCGGCGGACGGGAAGACTGTGACTACAGAACTTCGGACTGACGGCAAAGACGGCAGCGAAAACAGTTTGAGTGATTATACCCGCATTACCATAGATACTACTAAGCCTGAATTTAACGGGGCAGTGTTATTAGGAGACACTCTTACCCTCAATTTCAGCAAAAAGATTTACAAAGGAAGCGGCTCTATTACCCTTACTCAGCAAGACGATTACCTTGCTCCCGCGGTTTTGACCAAAGATGAATACAACCGCTTCGGCGGCGCCTCTGTGCTTGGCGATTATTATACTGTAGGAACCAATGGTACTGACGCGGCCGGAGTTGCTGACCTTACGGAAAAATACATTTTGAATTATGCCTATAATACTGATGGTTCCAATGACATTGATAATACAGAAAAGGTGACCGACGTTCTTAAAGAGCGAAACGCCGACAAGGTTATTATTCCGGTTACTGCCGGCGCGGTTAGGGTAAATAATAATTCCCTTGAAGTAACGCTCAGCGGCAATTATGCCTTTAACGTGAAAGGGGTAAACTATGCCCTAACCTTTGACGAAGGCTTGGTACGAGATGATCAGAATAATCCTGTTATAGCGAAAAATGGTACAAGTACAACGGTGAAACCTTCCGGTGTAAATAGACCATTTATTCGAGTGCAGAAGGAGAGGGGGAGTATAACTGCCGGGACTCCGGTAAGAGCCGATCAGCCCCGTAATGCCCAATTCAAAATTGACTGCCAAACTCCGGGTGTTACAATTACGTATGCTAGCGGATTTACTAGTACACCGGCGGTTACAACCTTTAACTCTCCTCCAACAGCGCCTACTGTTACTGTGCCTACATCAGCAGATACATCTTATACTGGTAATAATACTGGTAGTAATCCTAGCCTCGATATTATTAATAATCTGCAAAACACGGATTACAATGGCTATCTCTGCGCTATCCGTGCCCGTGTTGCCGGAAGCAGTGAGGATGCCTATGAAGTTGCCGCCCGTTCGGTTATCCAGTTTGTAAATCCTCCTTTGCCTGCCAATCCTACGGGGAAAACAACTCAGCTTTGGCTCCGCGGCGGGGACAGTAAAAATGGCGATAGTCTGACTCCGGGATTCCCCTTGTCATGGGATGAAAATGACTATGACGGTATACGGTTAATGACCGCGAACGGTAGTACATGGTATTGGATTTCCTGGGAGGTAAACGCTAAAGCATATTTCCATTTTATTGCGGGAACCACTACTACTGTTGAGGAAGCTGCAAACGGTCCATTAGAATGGTCATGGAGTAAGGATACATGGTCATTCCAGCAGGATAAGTATCCTCTGTATCCCGGCGGAAGCGTAAGTCTTGCCACAAATAGTAATGTACCCGGTTCACCTACAGGTACTTATTCTTTCCCGGCCTTTACCGGAAAGCGGTATTAGCAACGGTAATGAAGAACCCCGATTGGCATGTATTCTGTGACAGACACCGCTTTTGGGTGTTTGTCACGAAAGGTCCGTTGAGGCTTTCGTTGTTAGGTGAAACCAGGAAACCGTTCAAAAGAGCCTTGCGCTTTGCAGGGCAACCGCAACCCGTCTCTAAACAATACTTCCGCAAGGGTACGGAAGTATTGTTTGATCTAGTTGAAAATGGAAAACCTCTCTGTTTTTATTCTATCTTCTTTTGGGGTATTTAATCAGTGTTGCCATAGGGCTTTTCGGTGTCGGTCACTCTCGCGTTGCCTTTGCTTTGCTGTAACCGCCCCTCAACTTTGGCAAAAATTATCATTTAGTTTGGCAAAAACGGCAAATTTTGGCGTGTTTTACTGTGTTTTATAGGGTCTTAGCGTGCAGAAAAACCTTAATCTCTTTCCTTGATTTTTATAAGTTAACTGTACTCTCGGCTCTATCCTGTTTGGTTTTCGTATGCCATTGAATATGTCAAGTGATTCAGATTCCGTTGACAGTTTATGGCGTTAGATTTATACTATCAAAAAAGGAGTAGTAAATTGAAAAAATTAACTCTATTCATTGTAGTTGTTGGATTGATTGTTGTGAGTTGTGAAACGAGATACTACTCAGTTGTAGTAAAAAACAACTCATCAAAAAATGTTTCTTATTCTTACGATGGTTTACATACCACACTTGCACCATTGGACTTCAAAACCTATGAAGTTGCAGCTCATACACAAATGCCTTCAAACATTGTTGATCAAAACGACATCGCAAGTTTGAAGATGGAGAGAGTCGATGACCAGTATATATTTACCGATGCAACTCCGCTTACTTTAAACGTTATAAATAGTTTACCAAGTGGAATTCCTATTATGGCTGACAATTATATAGACAATGGTGGTTCAAAGACATTATCTCTTAATGCCAACTCAGAGGGTTCTGCTATTATATATACAAAGAATCCAAACTTCTCAACAACATCAAACTATGATGTTATTTTTGACTGGGAAGTTAACGGTAATGTGATGTCTCTGATTATAAGATAAATCATCTTACTTAATAAATAACTGACCTTCTATATTTTTATATACTGTCCCATTAGGAAGTCCATCTCCACCCAATGGGATTGATTCTATACGGAAGATTTTTCCGCTTATACTTCCGCCTAAAGATAAAATCATTATTAAATTTTGTGGCATCACTCCGCCGCCGTCAGCATCAAATAATCTTGTTCTTGACCCGTCAGCAAAATTCAATGTAACAGAGACGCTTCCATAATTATTAGCATAAAGTGATTCCAGCGTTACAGAAATAATCCCGCTTTTTGTTCCGTAGGTACCTTGAGCAAATGGAATTGTCCTATCAGTACCTGATCCTTTTAGATCGTAGTATACAGTACGAATTCTAATACCGATATTCCACGTCTTCGGTGGAACGGGAGAGGTTGTTTCATTAGAAATATAGACAGGCCCAGACTGAATCGTTCCTAAAAAGAGCGTATTTTCCTTTATTTTTATGTTATTAAATTCTCCATTATTAAATATTACATTCCCATAAGAATCAATTCTAAAGCCTTCTTTTTCAGAAAAATTTTCACTTTGAATTGCGCCTCCGCCTGTAAGTATTATGTTGCCAGTCTGCACTCTTTCTATTATCGCGTCGTATGCGATAATCTTTTGAACCATGAGCAAAGAAAATCTCCCTCTAGGGGCTCCTCCGACAAGATCGGCAAAGGCAGCCATATATTGCGCGCTTGTATCGCTTGATACCGGATCAAGCTTAATCCACCGGGTGCCATCCCACCAATAGCAGCATCCGGCTTCCCACCCGCTGCCGGTCCCGACGTAAGCGATCCAATCTTTAGGCATCGCGGCATACTGGTCTGTAACTGTTGGTGTTAATTGCCTGGTTACGATATTCCCAACTGGCACTGTGTTTGTTTTTCCAATATACTTTCCTTCGTAAACGCCCGCGGGGTTGTTCTTGTCAATGAGCCAATCCGCTAAGGTGTAGTGTTTTGGGAGAGATGTTTCATACAGGGCGTAATCTTCGGCATCTGTCGTGAGGCGGGCGAAAATGGATAAGTCAGCGATCATGCCGAAAAGTCTTCTCGTTACGCTTATTCCATTCGTAGCAGCATCACCTCCTATTACCAGAGGGATATTCTCATTCCATAAAATATCAGTTGATAATGTAAGGGACCTGTTATGCTCCCCGTCAACTTTAAAAGAAAATGTTTTTTTTGCTGCTTCGTATTTTAAAATGATATGATGCCAAATATTATCAGTAACAGTACCTAATGTTGTAAAATATGACGGTTCTTCTCCTATGTAGTATACCAGAGCGATGGTGCCGCCGGTTGCGGCGTATATACCGATTCCTCCGCCGGGGTTTGCATTAGATATGATATATTGGGATTCTGTTCTTCTCTCTTTGTGTACCCAAAAAGCTATCGTAAAATCACCATAGGAAGGGAAAAAATCGTTAGGCAATTTTTTAATCGCCCCGCCGGTACCAAGAAATTTAAGCGCTTTTCTTCTACCGGGACCATTCACTGATAGTATACCATTATCAATATACGCGTGACGATTGTTTCCTGTATTATCGATTATTGGATTAGCATATTTTGCATTACCATGATAATAATCAGAAACAAAAAACCCGGTCATTGAGCTAAACGAGTCAATGACAACGCTCGATCTTGCGGTAGTCATTTTAAAAGCCGTTACTTGCCAATCGCCGGTCGGGATATATGTGCCGCTTATAAGCGCTGCTTGGTATATCCTCAGTGATCCAATGCCTTTGGGAGCTTTCCACCGGATTACGATTATATCATCTATCGCCGCGCTTGCCCTCAGAATCTCTACAAAATCATCTCCTCCGGTATTTAAAGAAGTATAATGCAAAATATTATTTTCAATTGCAACGGTTCCTACTGACGCGTTAACCCAATAGTTCGCCCAGGGGATTTCCGACGCTCTTCCGTATTTACTTTTTGCGGCACCGTCCGGAATCTCCGGCAGATCGTCTCCGGACCAATATGCCCAGGCATCCCGCGGAATAGCATCAATCCCAATACCATCATTTCCGTTCTCTCCGGAAATCTGGACCGGTACGCTCCACGCGCCCTGCAAGGTACCGGCGGCGTTCTTGACTCCGCGGGACATCCACAGCGGATTCATCCCGCTTGAGCTTGAGGGGTCTGTCGTCCATCCAGAGGGGGCGTTGCCGGCGGGAGTGTCGGGACGGGATGCGGCACGCATATATATCGTTTCGTAATAGTTGCCGGTTGCGCCGGTATTGCCGAAGACGGCTTGTAGGCCGATGGTGTCTTTGTTTGTTCCGTCAGTGTAGGCAATCCGCTCGATAAACCAGAGGTACTTATTTGTCGCGCTCATAGCGGGCATTGCGGTGAGCCAGCCGGTATTCGTCCATGCCTGAGTCGGAGCTGTGGCACTGGTGGTTGTGCGGAACTTGTAGGTAATCGACAGAATCCCTGTGCCGTCTATTTTTACCGGTAAGCTCCACGCGCCCTGTAAGGTACCGGCGGCGTTCTTTATGCCGCGGGACATCCACAGCGGATTCGTCCCGCTTGAGCTTGAGGGGTCTGTTGTCCAGCCCGACGGGGCGTTGCCGGAAGGAGTGGCGGGCCGGGACGCGGCGCGGATGTATATCGTTTCGTAGTAATTCCCGGCGGCGCCGGGCTGGCCGTCTTTTCCGACTGGTCCGGATAGTCTTACCGGGGAAGACCACGATGTGGTTCTGACGGTACCTTGCCACGTTGATTCGGTCATCCAGAGGTAGTCGGTATCGGCAAGGGACGGCGGAGTGTCCATCCAATTGCTTCCGGGATTATCGGTATTAACGGAGATTGCCGGGGCTGTGTCTTTATTGGCGCTCTTTGCAAAGCGGTAGTCGGTAGTTTTTCCGGATTCTCCTTTGAGCCTAACGGGCGCGCTCCACGTTCCGTCTGTTACAGAGGCCGCTGTCTTGCTTGACTGCCAGACGGAGAGCGGAGTCTGTACATGATGCCATCCGTTGGTATCTCCCTCCCCGGTTGGTTTCTCCGGTTCGTCTTCCCCGTCATGGTAAGTAACAAAAAACTTCCAGTCATCGGGGGTAACGATGCCGGAATCGACGGCGCCGGAGACCGGGGTGATTTTGTTTTCAAAGTCCGGAAGTACAAAACCGGGGTTATCTACGCCGAACATGATGGGGCTGTATTCTACACAGGTAATGGCTGCCGAGAGATCGGAACCCGGCTGTATGTCGGTGATGACAAGGTCGAGGGCTTCCATGCCTCGCTCTCCGAAGGCATAGAGGTCGCCTGCTTTTGGCAAGAGGCCCGCGTCTATCGGGGAGA
>DBDH01000077.1:29637-35911 GCA_002293455.1 Treponema sp. UBA937 | reverse complement strand
TATGAACCGGTGTGGAGCTGCCGCTTGGAAAATACGGGCTCATATATGCTGGCGCAAAAGTTAGGCTTTGAACCGGTTCTCGAATCACCCTATTATAAGCTGAGTAAGTAGCTGGAAAGCAAAAGTAATCGAATGATTGCGGCAATCTAATGATTGCTTCACTAAATTAACATAAAGGAATGAATGATGTTTAGAATCAGCACGATGAATAAAATCTCCCCGGAGGGATTGGAACTTTTCCCCAGGGACAAATACGAAGTTGCGTCGGACCTTCCCAATCCTGATGCGATTCTTGTGAGAAGCGCCAATCTTTTGGATATGGAATTTCCCGCAAGCGTAAAAGCAATAGCCAGAGCCGGAGCCGGAGTGAATAACATTCCGATTCCCCGCTGCAGCGAAAACGGCATTGTCGTTTTCAACACCCCCGGAGCCAATGCCAACGCGGTAAAGGAACTTGTTATCGCTTCCATGCTTTTAGCGTCAAGGAAAATAGTTGATGGAATCAATTGGTGTCAAACGATAAAAGACAAAGCCGATGAAGTTCCGGATTTAGTCGAAAAAGGCAAGTCAAAGTTTGAAGGACCGGAACTCCGGGGGAAAACCTTGGGCGTTATCGGCCTTGGAGCTATCGGCGTAATGGTTGCTAATGACGCTCATGCCCTGGGGATGAATGTTATCGGCTACGATCCTTATATTTCGGTTGACGCCGCGTGGAGTTTGTCGAGGGCGATTAACCGGGCCGATACGATTGAAAGCCTTCTTGCCAAAGCGGATTACATCACCCTGCACGTACCGCTCATGGAAGGAACGAAAGGTTTCATCAATGCGGAAAAAATCCGCATCATGAAAAAAGACGCGCGCATCATCAACCTTGCCAGAGGCGGTCTTGTGAACGATGCCGATTTGCTTGCGGCTCTCGCATCGGATAAACTGGGAACTTATGTTACAGACTTCCCTAACGCGGAACTTCTGGAAAGCGGCAAAGTAATTTGTATCCCTCATCTAGGAGCGTCAACGCCGGAAGCCGAAGACAACTGTGCTTTCATGGCGGTGAAACAGCTTATGGATTTCCTTGAAACGGGAAATATCAAAAATTCAGTAAACTTCCCCCACAGTAAATTAGAATTGCGCGCTTCTCATCGGCTTCTTGTAATTAACCGGAACATTCCCAATATGGTGGGACAGATTAGTACCCATCTCGCCGAGGCAAACATCAATATTATGGACTTGGTCAATCATCACAAGAATGATTTTGCCTATAACATCATTGACACGGAAGACGCAATTCCCGCCGCCGTGCTGGAAAAACTTTCCGCGGTTGACGGCATTATCCGGGTTAGGACGATAGACGAATAATTTCCGGATACTCGGCCATAAATCCCCTGATAGATTCTGTCAGGGGATTTTTTATCTTTTGAATACAAATTGTTTCATCTATGCGCTTATAACAACCATGAGACCAATCATTGCAATACCAATACTGGGCATAATAATACCGGGCAAATCTGAAAACACATCTTTATTGATAAAACGAAATAACCACCCAATCAGCATAAGTCCTAACGGATTTATCACAACAAAAATGATTGGTACATGCAGATGTCCGCTCAGAATCGCAATGATCAGTATGATTGAAGTTACTATCACAAGGCTGCAAAACATAAGAACAAATGGAATCTTTATAGCTTGATACACAACCTTGAACATATCAAACTGAACAGCATCTTCGATGTTGTTTTTGTTAAGTGATTTCCTCATGAGCGGAAAGAGACAAAGAATTGTATGAATGAAAAATCCTCCGCAAGAACCTATCACGGAAAATATTAAAAAGGTTGTACCCAACACAGTATTGCTCATGGCAAGCTGCCTGCTCATTCCAATAAAGCCAAGTAAATACATCGGTACGCCCATTGCCGCCAATAGTATTGATACACGAAAACGCCAAGAGGCCATTTTTGTCCAATTGCTTTCAATTGTATTAGCTGGTCCTGATTTTGTGCTTCCTTTGCCTTTTAGATCAAAAAAAATATCTCCGACGGCACAAAGCAAACCGCCGATCATTCCTGAAATCCCTAATATGCTCATTGTTAGTTTCTCCTAACTATTTTATACTCTATATTTAATCGAAAAAACAAGAGGAAACCATCAGAAACCGGGGTTGTATCTCTTTTTATTTTACTGTTGTGATTTTTTCTTTCTTTGCTAATAACATCAATTTTTCATCCAGCGTTATCAGAACAGCCCCCATCCTCCGGGCGAGAGTGAAATAGAGCATATCATAAGCTGAATGATTTAAACGGATCGATTCATTCAAGGATTCTCCATTATTCTCAGCAATATCGATAAATTCGTCTATCAAATTTTCTGCCAGCATAAGCAGTTTATTGGCTGTATCCTTTTCTAAAAAACCCGCTTTAACATATTTCCAGAGAACATTGACTATCTCAATTCTGTATAAATCCGATGTGATGACTTTTTCCGCGGTGTTAATAACATCCTTGAATTGTGCGGCTTTTTGTCTGTTCAAAATTATTTCTATAGCCGCGCTGCTGTCCAATACAACAATCATCGGTCACGGTCCTCACGGATAAGTTGGGAAGGGTCAGGAAAATGATCAGTATTCTTGATTTCCAATTTTTCAATTTCCTGTAAGACAGCTTTTCTTCGTAACATTCTTTTATCCTTCATGTTAAGAGCGGAACGGAGCAGGACAATTGTTTGCTGGGCAATGCTTCTGTGTTCATTCTCAGCAACCATAGAAAGGGTTTCATATAAATCTGCGGGAACATCGCGGACTTGTAATAATGGCATATCATTCACCTCTTATATGTAATATTACTGCGTTTTGCATACATAATCAACAAAGATGGAAGAGCATCCCGACTAATAATACTCCGCCATCTCAATATCGTTCAGAATCAAAATCTCCGGGCGATATTCAAAATGCATTGTATCATAAAACATCCATTTGCCGCCCCAGATGAATCCATATTTTTCAAAGGCTTGAATGATTTCTTCCGGCGGATGAAATCTTTGAGTATAAGGAACATTCCACCATTCGGGATTCCAGTCCGAGGTCCAAAGCCAATATGTTTGCAAACCTTTAAACGATGTTGGAAGAAGATCCAAAGCGGCGCCGTAAGAATGAAAACTTCTGCTTTCGGTGTCCGCAATGCTTCGCCAATTCCAGCCGGTGATGGTTTCGATATTGGCAACCCATGTACGGATTTCTGCGTTTGTTTCAGCGGCGCGATTAATCTCTTCTTCAACCAAGGCTAACTGTTCCAAAATATTGTAATGAACCATAATATTCCTGCCAAGAAATTTGAGCGTCTTTACGCGGGCATAAGATTCGGTCCGGGAACGGGCGCGGTAAAGGGCATCAAAGAAAAAGGGCGCCCTTTTTGGAGGATTTTCCCTGCGCCGGCTATTGATGGATCTTCGGGACGCGCTTTCTTCTTCGGACACAGGCTCCCAGGGAGGAAGTTTTTCGGGATAACGGTAAAAAGGCTGAGCATCATATTCCGCGTATGCATCTTTAAGATGTTCGGGAAGCATTCTTCCTTCGGCATAGTAAAACAATTCTCCCCGAATCGTTACCGTCCAATCATCATTTTGAAAAACCGCAGGCCCTGCAATTTGGGGAGAATACGCCCTGGAGACGGCGGTCATAACTTCTTCCGCGCGGCTTGGGGCGGCCGGAGACGGTTCATATTTTTCGATGACTTCGGCTTCCTGTTGACTGAACGCTCCCAT
Organism: Treponema sp. UBA937; assembly: GCA_002293455.1. Classification (GTDB taxonomy): domain Bacteria; phylum Spirochaetota; class Spirochaetia; order Treponematales; family Breznakiellaceae; genus UBA937. The sequence continues at coordinate 32,155 of DBDH01000077.1, read as the reverse complement.
AGGACGCAAAGGCTGCTGGGCTAATTCATCATGCGGTGATTTTTGATCTGCGCGCGCGCCGCAGTATCCGGATGAAACAACAAAAATAAAAAAGATTATACCAGCAATGTGATGATGAACACATTTTTCTCGAAACAAAAAACACGCTCCTTTTTTGTGTATGTATAAACATACCATAGAGATAGAAGAAATACAAAGGGGGCTTCATTGACGGTCTTCATGTTTTTTGCTATGATAAATTATCACGGGATGTTGCCTAGTGGCTAAGGCGCTTGCTTTGGGAGCAAGATATCGGAGGTTCGAGTCCTCTCGTCCCGAATATTTCGTTTCGGCAGTTTTTTATTTCATGTTTAATATACAGTAAAAATCGATTTTTTGGCATTACAGAACAAAAGGAGTTATCATGAAAACATTGGTTGTATTTGCTTCAAAGTACGGGGGAACAAGATCCTCGGCGGCGAAAATTGCGAATGAAATGAATCAAGCTCAGCTTTGTGAGTTAGAAAAAGATTCGGTTCCGGATTTGAATCAATTTGATTGTATTGTTGTCGGCGGTCCGTTATATGCCGGTGCGATTCACAAGGCGGCTGCGGCTTTCGCGAAAGATCATGTTGATATGCTGCTCAAGAAAAAACTCGGTCTTTTTATTGCCGGGCTTGAAAACAGTGAAAGAGAAGAACCTTTTACGGCGAATTTTCCGGAAGTGCTTATAGAACACGCCTCGGCAAAAGAAATGATCGGCGGAATCTGCGATCCTAAAACGCTTAACTTTTTTCTCAAAATGCTGATGCGGGCAATTACGAAAACATCGGATTATCACAGTACTGTTTCGGATGAAAAGATACGGAAATTTTGCGGTGCGTTAAAGGCGAATGCTTAGTTACCGTCATGCCTTTCACGCGGGCAATGCCGCCGATGTGTTAAAACACGCGATTCTTATTCAATGCCTCGATTACATAGGACAGAAAGAAAAAGGTTATATGTATGCCGATACCCATTCGGGAGCGGGCCTGTATCATTTGAGTGAAGGCTATGCCGCGCAGAACGGGGAATGGCTTTCCGGTGCGGGCAGAGTAATTGATGAAACATCCGAAGTATGGCTTTTACATCGCTACCGGGAAATTATTATTCCATTCTGGCAGAATTCCAAAACGTATCCAGGTTCTTCCATAATCGCGGCACGGTTGATGCGTCCGCAGGATAAAGCGTATTGTTTTGAGCTTCATCCGCGGGACTTTGAGCTCTTACACGCGGAACTGGAAAATGACCGGCGTTTTAAAATCATCAAAGCGGATGGACCCAAAGGCTTTGTTTCTCTCCTGCCGCCTCCGGCACGGCGCGGCTGCATCCTCATCGATCCGTCTTATGAAATCAAATCAGATTATATTGATTTACAAAAACATATCGCCGCGGCTTTAAAACGCTTTTCCGCCGGAACCTATATTATTTGGTACCCGCTTTTGGCCCGGCCGGATGCCCTTTCGTTTCCCGTTTCGCTCATGAATCTTTATCAAGGAAATCGCTGCCGTATCGAGCTGCAATTTTCGGAAAAATCACCGGAAGAACGGGGCATGTACGGCTGCGGTCTTGTCATTTACAATCCTCCCTGGATATTACAGTCGGTCCTTGAACAGGACATGCCTGCTTTGGCCGGATTGTTGAACGGAACGTGGTTTCTGGAGTGGGAAGAATCCGCCAGGGGAGATACTGATTAGAGTCAATTTTATCAATGTTACCTTAGCTTTGCAACCTTTAGAGTTTTTGCTTGTCTAAGTTAGCAGAGGATGTAAATTGTCAAGTATGCGAACTGTATCGAGTAAAATGGATAAAAAGTTACCGCCGCTGCCTTTTCAAACTCCTGGTGAAGAAATAGCGAACGCAATTCTTCACGGAATAGGAGCGCTTCTGGCAATCGCGGGGCTTGTGCTTCTTACGCTCCGGGCAAATGAGCTCCTGGGCGGCAGGGGCGGCGGCGCTTTGGCAGTAAGTTCTTACATCATCTATACAGCTTGTTTAATTTGTATGTTTCTTGCATCGACGTTGTATCACGCAATCGAACATGAAATGACAAAACAGATTTTTCGGATATTGGATCATTCCGCTATTTATCTGCTCATTGCGGGAACCTATACGCCCTTTTGCTTAACCGTGTTCAAAGGTCCTTTTGGGTGGACTCTCTTTGGAATAGAGTGGGCGCTTGCTGTGCTGGGAATCGTTTTCTATGCCGTAAATTATAAGCCGCTTAAAAAAATCGAAATTGCCGTATATATCCTCATGGGCTGGGCTATCGTTGTTGGGTGGAATCCCCTGTACAAAGCGGTTCCCCGGATCAGTCTTATTCTTCTTATCTCAGGAGGCATTGCCTACACTCTGGGGACTATCTGGTATATTCAAAAAATCCGCCGGGGAACCCATGTAGCCTGGCACGTTTTTGTGCTGATCGGCGCGGTTTGTCATTGGTGGTCTATCTGGTTCATGAGCTAAGGTAACACTGATTTATGCATCGAGCATAAATCAG
>DBDH01000077.1:0-29555 GCA_002293455.1 Treponema sp. UBA937 | reverse complement strand
GAAATTGGTTCTACAGGAATCAGGCTCCTGACGGCGGAAATTAAAAATAACGATGACTGGCATATTCTTGACAGAGCCAGCAAGCCTATTTCTCTTGGGTGGGACGTGTTTACTTCCGGCCATGTATCGCGGGAATCTTTTTTGGAATGCCTAATGGTTCTCCAGGATTTTAACGAGCTTATCCGGGGCTGGGGTGTGGAAGAACGGGATATTCATGTTATCGCGACGAGCGCCATAAGAGCGGCAAAAAACCGTGATATGATTGTTGACCGGATTCAGCAGGAAACAGGATTTCACGTAACAATTGTTGAGGGGATCGAAGAAAACCGGCTCATGTATTTGGCCGTCCGTTATGCGCTGAAAAATGATTTATCCCTGTTTTGGAGAGTTAACTCCTGTATTATTGAAGTAGGCGGCGGTTCTACGGAAATTATGCTTCTGCGGAGATGGAAAGTCGCCGCGGCCCACAGTGTCAGATTGGGAACCATTCTTGTGGATCAACAGGCAAGGCTTGCTATGGGAAGCCGGATTTTTCAGGAACGTTACATTCAGGAAAATGTCAGAAATACTTCGGAAACGTTAAAGTCAGAAATGGATTTGAACTATGTCCGATCTTTTGTCGCTATCGGCGGAGACGCGCGGCTCGTTGCGGCTCATATCGGCAAAGAGTTTAATGAGAATGCGTGGATTATCGAACGGGCAGAGTTCATCAAATTTTATGACCGTATCAAAAATTACACTGTAGAAGAATGCGTACAGAAATTTCAAATGCCCTATGCCGATGCCGAAAGTTTTATCACGGCGATTTTAATTTACAAACTATTTCTGGAAAAAACTGTCGCGTCAAAAATTGTTGTTCCCAATGTTTCAATCAGGGAAGGTTTTTTGATCAACCTTACATCGCGGGTTGGTTCTGAACTGCAGGATGAATTCTTTTCCCAGGTGATCGCGTCCGCCATGAATCTTGGCAGGAAGTATCATTATGATGAAGCACACAACCGTCATGTAGCAAAGTTTTCTCTGGCGATATTTGATGCCTTGGTTAACGAACACGGCATGGGCCCCCGCGAGCGGATGCTGCTGGAAGTGGCCGCAACTCTCCACGATGTGGGGATGTTTGTCCGCGGTTCAGGTCACCACAAACATGGGCAATACATCGTATCAAACTCTGAAATATTCGGCATTCATGGAGATGAACTCGCGATTGTTGCAAATATCATCGGGTATCACCGGGGGGCCGCACCTGAACCGACAGATTTTGAATATATGGCCTTGCAGCGCGAGGAACGGATTCTCGTTCTTAAAATGACTTCTATTTTGCGCGCGGCTGACGCGCTGGACCGGGGGCATTCCCAGCAGATAAAAAAAATCAGCGTAGAAAGAAAAGCTGACGCCGTTTTTATTTCCGCCGAAGGCGCTTATGATTTAAGCCTTGAAAGGCTTGGGTTGGAAGAGAAAGGCAATATGTTTCAGGACGTATTCGGTTACAAAATTCTTTTGACACAGGCAGGCTGATGCTATGAAAAATATCGAACCGGTTTTTTTTAATAGGGATCTTTCCTGGCTCGACTTTAACGCGAGAGTACTCGAAGAAGCGCTCCGCAAAGATTTGCCTCTTTTGGAAAGATTAAGGTTTGTAACGATTGTATCGTCAAACTTTGATGAATTTTTTATGGTACGGGTAGCCTCGGTAAAGCAGGCTATAGAACGCGGATTATCCCAGGATCCCGCGGGGTTAAGTCCTGAAAAGCAGCTCCAGAAAATTTCGGCAAAAGTAAGAAGCATTATAGAACATCAGCATGACTGCCTGAATTATGATGTGCTTCCCGCGCTGGCTTCCGCGGGATTGGCGTTAGTCCGCCCTGAATCTTACAACGCGTTTCAAAGAAAATATCTGGAAACGCTTTTTACCGGGGAAATATTTCCGGTCTTAACTCCTCTCAAATTTGCACTGGACGGCGAACTTCCTTCTGTCGCAAATCTGAAAATATACATCGCCTTTTTATTGAAGAAAGATGCTTCAAGTGATGAAGATTCTATCGTTTCCATTGTACAAGTTCCCGCCTCGATAGACAGGATTATTTGGTTCCCCGCGGAACAGGACAATATTGTCCGCTGGACTTTGTTAGACGATGTAATTCATACCTTCGGAGATTCACTTTTCAGCGGTTACATTGTACAGGAAAAAATGATTTTTAAGATTACCCGCGATGCCGATTTTTCTGTTGATGAAAAACGCGATGAAGATTTTGTCGAGGCTATGGAAGAAGTGTTAATTGACCGTGAACATTCACGCATTGTCTGTATGGTTTTTAATTCAAAGGCGAATCGGCTTATCGAAATATTATCATCCCGGATGAATCTTTCAAAAGAAGATTTATACGAAGCGAAAGGTCCCATCGATTTGCGGACTTTGTCGGAACTGGTAAATGTCCGGGGATTTGATGAATTAAAAGAAAAACCTCAAAAGAATTTTCTTCCATTGGAATTAAGCGGCGATGATTCTCTTTGGGATAGAATCAGTCATGCTGATATGATGCTTCATTTTCCGTATCATTCATTTGATCCTGTCATCCGCTTTTTCCAGGACGCGGCTGCCGATCCCCAGGTTATCTCGATAAAAGCTACGCTTTATCGGACCAGCGGCGATTCCCCGATAGTAAAAGCCCTGGAACGAGCGGCACTCAGCGGAAAGCAAGTTACCGTTGTGGTGGAACTGAAAGCCCGTTTTGATGAAGGCCGCAACATATCCTGGGCAACCCGGCTTGAGCGGGCCGGAGTAATTGTCGTGTACGGCCTAGCCCGGTTAAAAGTTCACGCAAAAACCGCGTTGGTTATCCGCAAAGAGAGCGGAGGTGTAAAACGCTACGTTCATCTTTCTACCGGCAATTATAATGACAGAACCGCGAAATTGTACGGCGATATTTGTCTTTTTACCGCTCACTCCGGCATCGCTTCGGATATAAGTCTTTTCTTCAATATGATTACAGGCTACTCTGTAATCAACAATACAAACAGATTGATTATTGCCCCCGTGGCAATGAAAGCCAAACTTATTTCTTTAATTGACAGGGAAACATGGCGGGCGGAAAGGGAAAACCCCGGAAAGATTATCGCTAAAATGAATTCCCTCGGCGATACCGATGTGATTAAAGCGCTTTACAGAGCTTCCCAGGCCGGCGTAAAAATCTATCTCAATATTCGGGGAATCTGCATGTTGGTTCCGGGGATTCCGGGACTTTCGGAAAATATTGAGGTAGTCAGTATCATCGATCGTTATTTGGAACATTCAAGGATTTTTTGTTTTTCCAACGGCGGCGCCGCCGAATATTATTTATCCAGCGCGGATTGGATGACCCGGAACCTAGAACGCCGTGTGGAGCTTATGTTTCCGGTTCTTCAAGAGGATACCATAAAACGTATTGCTCATATCTTGGAATGCTATTTTATGGATAATTCTCAGGCAAGAATACTTCAAAAGGACGGCACATGGATTCGCAGAAAGCCCGGCAAAGGCGAACCATCTTTTAATACCCAGGAACATTTTTATCAAAGAATAAAAGAAATGACCGGAAACAGCTGGGCTCCAAAACAAGAATTCATCGTCCGCAGAAGTCCCCCTGCGCAAGAAAAAATATAGTGTACGATGTAATGGTATGAAGAAGATTTTTCAAATTTTTCTTAACAAGGCCTTTTTAAAGTTCATTACCATTGGAATAATTATTACTCCGCTTGGAATGGCTATCATGTTTGGCATGTACAATCTCATTGGGTTAAATTATTGGCTTTCGACTGCATTGAGTTATATTGTTAACAGTACGTTAAGTTTTCTTTTAAATAAATACTTTACATTCAGCGTAAAAAAATGGTCTTATTATTTTATATTCGCGTACATTGTAAATATTGTATGCTGTTATTTTCTTGCCAATTTTATTGCAAAAAGATTTATTTATTGGATGCTTTCCAGTCAGAATCAGATTATACGCGACAACATCGCTATGATTGTAGGAGCGGTATTATTTTCTGTGCTTAATTATTTAGGACAGAAATATTTTGTTTATAAAAATAAAATGGATGAAAATGAAAAACACATGAAGCATTATACACTGATCGGATTAACAGGTCCTTACTGCGCGGGTAAAAATTTTGTCGCGAAACTGCTGGAAGAACGCGGATTTGAAACGCTCGATCTGGATACATTGGGGCATCGGGTCATTGAAAACGAAAAAAAACGTATTGTAGAACATTTCGGTTCATCAATCTTAAAGGAAGATGGAACAGTAAACCGGGGAACGCTGGGGAAGCTGGTTTTCGGAAAAGCTGATGAGTTGGCATATCTGGAAAGCATCGTACATCCGGCGGTGCAAAAATGGACGATGGAATGGATACAGGATAATTCCGGCAAACCCAAGGTGATAAACGCGGCTCTTCTTCACCGGTCAGAGGCTTTTGACGCGTTGGAGCTTATCATCATTGTGAAGGCTCCCTGGATTACCAGGCTTTTTCGGGCGAAAAAACGGGACGCGCTGCCTTTTTTTCAGCTTATAAAAAGATTCAAAAGCCAAAAGGAATTCAATTCTCAATATTTAACATCAAATGCCGATATTCGTAATGTGAACAACAGGGGATATTTTAACATTTGTTCCCAAATTTACAAACGAAACCTGGAAACCCGGATAGATGCAATTCTCGCGGGGAAGGGAAGGTGAATCATTTATGGAAAAGAAGAAACTATTGCTCGTTGCGGTATCGGTAGGTGTTTTTCTTGTTATCGTGATAGGAGCTGCGATTGTTATGCTCTCAAAACAAGATGTTACTCCGTCAATTATTGCGAGAGAATCTTACGCTCCCGGAATGTCCGGAACCATCATGCCGAATACATCAAGTATAGGAGCGCCTGCCGGAATAGCACCGGCAGCAGCCGCTGCGGAGACGGCGACCAATTTGGAAGTGATGAATCAGCCTGCGAATCCGGCAAATATAACGCAACCGGCGTCGGTGGATGCTGTTTCGATGTTACAGAATCCTGAAATAAATGTTCTCAAGGCTCCTCCCAAAGAAAACGCGCCTGAAAGCATCAATTATTATTTCGGGGATACAACGAGCAACGCGTCTGATATAACGATTGAGCGTTATACTCCCGAAGGCGCCAGAAGAACGGCGGGATCTTCCAGAACGGCTCCTGTATCCGCGCCGGTTTCAACACCAAAGCCCGCGGATATTCCTCCGCCTTCTCCACAGCTTACAAGAGCGCCGGCATCGGCGCCGGCACCGAAACCCGCTCCGGCGAAGGTCTACAATGATTATTGGGTTCAGACCGGTTCATTTAGGGCCAAGGTCAGAGCCGATAATGTAAAGGAAAGCCTCGGCGTCAAGGGAATCAGTTCCGTTATCGAAGTACGGAATGTAAATGATCAAACATGGTACCGGGTCAGGGTTGGCCCCTACACTTCCCAGAACGAAGCGGAATATTGGTTGTCATTGATTCAATCGATTGACGGCTTTGAACAAAGTCAGATATGGCAGTCTCAATCTGTACACTAAGTGACGCATGATCACACAAAGGCCGGATTTTTTCCGGCCTTTTTTGTTTGGCAGCCCGATAATGCTCCTCTGTGTAACTCGGACAACAACCTGATTGCCAAAGGCAACCTTGGCAAAAACCCTTCAATATCGTACAATCTTGTAACCTAAATTGGTCTCGAATATTTTATCCTTAAGGGAATGATATGAAACGAATATTAATTGCAATGATTTGCGTCCTTTCTGCGGCGGGAACCATTTTTGCCCAATCGGACCTCCAATCTGTCGCTATTGTCCGTTTAACAAGAAGTGAACCTATTACGGTGAAACAATTACGGACAGAAGTTGAAAAAATGGAGAGAAGCGGCGGCCGCGCTCTTACAGCGGCGGAACGCAGGCAGGTTTTGGATGTAATGATTAATGAAAGATTAGCCGTCCAGGCAGCCGAAAGAGACAGAGTAACAATATCAGATGCCGAAATAAACAACCAATTACAGCAGGTTCGTACGGCTATGGGCCAGTCTATCGGCAGACAGCCAACCGACCAGGAATTTGAAATTGCTGTCCGCAATGAAACAGGGGCAGATGTAGAAACGTTCAGAAGTAACCTGAGAAAGCAAATGCTCATTCAGAAATACCTTATGGAGAAAAAACGCGGTATTTTTGAGGCTGTCAGGGTTCCTACCGAACAGGAAATAGTTGATACCTATAACCTGACCAAAACGCAGCTTGTCAGGCCCGATACGGTGCGGGTATCCATGATTTTGGTCCCCGCTGGAAATAACGCGGCGGATAAGGCAAGAGCCAAGGAATTGGTGGACAGGCTGGCAAGAGAAATAGGATCGGACGCGGCAAAGTTTGATGAAACGGTAATCAGATCCCAGACGCCTAATTCAGGCTATCAGGGCGGTGACGCGGGATATCTTCCAAGAAATCTCCAGGCTCAACAGGCACTCGGCGCGGAATTTGTAAATACCGCTTTTTCTCTGAAACAAGGTGAAATTTCCAGACCGATAGAAGGTCCGCAGGGCTATCAAATTATTAAGATTACCGAAACGTATTCACAGAAGAATCTGGAACTGACGGATGTAATTCAATTGGGATCCCGCGTGACGGTCCGCGAATATCTACAAAATACTTTAATGCAGGAAAAACAGCAGGCGGCTGTAGATCAGGCAAGCCAGGAATTGGTAACGGAATTGCGGCAGGGCAATTCTTTCCAGGTTTTTGAAAACGCGCTTAACTGGTAATTGAATGGCATCGCGCAGAAAGGGAAGGATTTTGGCTTTTCAGGCATTATATTCCTGGGAAGCCAACAAAGTCCCCATTACCGAATTAATCGATTTTGCCTGGCTGGAACCGGAAAAACGCCTGGCTTTGGAAAACGGGACCTCGGATTTTTCCCGGCTTCTTTTTTTGGGCACGGTAGAAAACATTGCCGCCATTGATAAAAAGATTCAGGATCATGTTCAAAACTGGGATTTTTCCAGACTTAACCGGGTGGATTTAGCGATTCTCCGTTTAAGTACGTATACTTTATTATTTCAAAATGATGTCCCCCCTTCCATTGTCATTGATGAAGCCATCGGTATTGCCAGAGAATTTGGGACAAAAGATTCTTTCCGTTTTATAAACGGTGTACTGGACAGTATCAGAAAAACGCTTGACGGTGATTCCGAACGGCAGGAAACAATGGATCCGTCCTAGGTCCCTCTGTATAAGCGGATTTTGGGTATTAACCCAGAGGCGAAAAAACCATGGGTATGATAAAAAGCATTAGTTCCGGAAACATATTACGTGTTGTATGTATCGCCGGACTTATCCTGTCTACATGTATTTCGATACCGCTGTTAATTGTTTCCATTATTCACGCAAAAGAAAGTTTCCGGCAAGAGCAAGCAGCCGTTACTCGTTCCAGTTCCGAAGCCGGGGGGCTTTTGGAAAGTCTGGATGAGTTTGACCGGGTTTTAGCGCAAAATCGATTATCACCTCCGATTAACCGCCTGGATTTTATTCTGAACACAGCGGAAAAAAACGCTCTTAGTGTTGATGCGCATGTATCCATATTGAAGCGGCGGCGGATTCTGGCAAAGGAGATTCCGGCATATGTACCTCAATACCAGAATGCCGTTTACCGGAACCTCGCAATGTTTCCGTATTCGGAAAACATTTCAATCATTGCCGGCGAAGCTCTGCTGCTGCAAAAAAATCAGCTTGATGATAATGATAAAAAAGATTTGTCGAATTATATAAAAAATATTTCTGTCAGGAATTCCGTAATCTTATTGGGGTTTTATCTGTTTGAAGGATCAGCAAGGACGCTTACAACGGCAAAACAGATTCCCCGCGCCGCGGAAATATTTATGTCCGGCATAGATCGTATCGATAAAAATGAACAGCCCGGTCTTATTACGTCCGCGGCAATTCTTCAAATACTTGCGGACCGCAAAGACGCGGCCGTCAATCTAATCAATAGATATAGAACGACGCTTTTGGAACAGCCCGTCTCCGCGTGGTTTTTGGTTGAAGCGTCGTATGATTTTAATAATCCCATGACGGCGGCATCAGTTTTAGGGATTGAAGATTATCCTTATGTAAACAGCCAAAGTATTATCCGCTTGGCAGACGCGCTTTACCGGGCGGATAACACAAACGATGCCCGTTTCTTCTGGAATCTTCTCACTTTTCCGGAAGATGACCAAGAGGCTGTGCCGTATTCGATTCTTGAAAAAGCTCTCTATAATTTGGCAGGCACTTCCGGGGCCAATGATGAAAGACAGGCTTATCTGGAAAAACTTCTCGCAATTTCCCCGGATAATCTATCGGGAATTATTATGTATTCCCGCCTGCTGAATCACGAGAGCGCGGTACGATTGTTACATCAAACTTTTGCAAAACAAGCCGATCCTTTCATTGAACTGGAGTTGATCAAGCAAAACAGGGGTTACTCGGAACCGGGAAAAACCGTCGCGGATACCTGGCTGCTTTTAGGCCGTTATCCCGCGAATCCTGAAATATATCAATGGGCTTCATATTTTTTTCAAGAAATGCGGATGTTTGACGAAGCTGATTATCTGAAAAAAAACGCGGAATACAATAACATTGACGCTCCCTGGTTGACCTTGCAAAAAGCACTGGACGCCATGCGCGCGGGAGATTTGGATTACGCCGAAGAACTTCTTAAAAGTGTTTCTCCCGAATCCGGCTGGGAAATTCCGGCAAATCTTGGACTTATCAAGAAATCACAATTAGCGTTAACCGAAGCAATAGAATATTTTGAAAGTGCTTCATCGCTTTGCGGAAACAACAAAGACCAGGCTTTAATTCAGCTCAACATTGCCCTGTGTTTTAGAGCCTTGGGAAATGTTCAGGAAGCAAGAAGAGTGTTATACTACGCACAAGACCTTGATCCAAACAACTTGCAAATCCGCCTTGAATTAAGGAAACTGCGTAATCTGTAACAAATACTGTTATTACAGATCGCACAGTTTCTGCCGAATTATTCCTTTTATTCGGGTTTCCCCCATTTCCCGTTCGACTCTTCATAAACATTAAAACCAACAGCGATATAGGGTTTAATCCCAATCATCGAAAAATTATTAATCCAACCGGAAGCTTCCTGTTTTGTGTTGGTCCAATTATCATTTGTTGATTTAACATTTCTGTAACTGGCAAAGTTATATGAAAGCGATGTTCCAAAATCAACATAAACAACATCAGTAATATCATACTTTATTCCGATGTCGCCTCCTATTCCAAGTCCTATTCTATAATCAGTAGTTTTATGATCTCTATCTATTCTGTCCATAAACGATGAGAAAAAAACGTTAAAACCAATACCATAATGAAGTTTTAACTTTTCGCTTATATGATGCCTAAATCCGACGCCCCATAAAAAATCGAATTGTAGTATTGGATCAAAATTATTTTCTATATTGTTGACCGATGGAAAAAGAAAACCATAGTTATAAAATATGCCGATATTTTTTTTATTCCAAAAGCCATAACCAGAAAGATTTATTCCGAAAGCTCCCATATAAAAATCGCCCAACGCTTTATCTTTTTCAATATAATTTCCAAAACCGGCTCCGGTTGATAACCAGGATTCTTCCAAAGAAAACGAAAAGACATTGATAATCAACATCAACAAACATACAAAAAGCATTTTCTTCATACATCTCTCCTTTGTAAATAACCTATTTCTTATCTTCAAGTATTCTATATTAAGAATCATATAACAATCAACATCCCTCCGCATACAATCAACAACCTCGCCGCAGAGCAGCGAGGTATGTTGGTTCTGCTTTGGTGGTTGTATTCGGGTTTAATACCTTTTTTGAGCGCCGCAGAGCGGCGGGGTATTAAACCCTCAACACGAATCAAGACAACGAATTTGCGATTAAGTTACGATGATATCGCCTGAATTTTTTGTTCATTCATGATATTATGATAATTGAATGAACATGATAAAATATCGATGGCTGAAAGTACTGCTTCTCATTGCGGCCGTTTTTTTCGCGGCCTTCATTTTGATGCATATTGTTCTGGCTCTGATGCCTTTTCCGGAATTGGATGCCTTTAAACAACGGTCTTACGGATTGCTTGTCCAGGACAGAAACGGATTAACGTTGAGAGTTATTCCGCCGGAAGACGGTGTGAAACGGGAATGGGTCAGTCTGGATCAGATTCCCGCGGGAGTGAGGCGGATATTTATCCGAGCGGAAGACCGGCGTTTTTATCTTCATCCGGGGATTGATCCTTTGTCGATTGCGGCAAGCGCGTGGCGGAACTTTCGGGCCGGGGAAATTGTTTCCGGTGCGTCAACTATCACGATGCAGCTGGCGCGGATCATCAAGCCTCATCCGCCGGGAATGAAAGGCAAGTTGATAGAAGCCTGGGACGCGCTGCGTCTGGAAGCCAAACTTTCAAAACAGGAAATTCTTGGATTGTGGTTTAACGGGATTCCCTTTGGAAGCAACATTGAAGGCATTGGCGCGATGGCGAGAACCCGTTTTGGTCTTACGGTAAATCAACTTGATGATGTTCACGCCGCGGTTCTGGCGGTGGTTCCCCGGAGGCCTTCGCTTTACGATCCTCTTTACAATGAAGGAGCTTCGTTTGAGGCCGCGGCTCTGCTCGCCCGGCGGTGTAATCTGCACATTGATGAAGAAATATTAACGGCGATTATATCCGGAATAAAACACATCAGCGATAAAGACCGAGCGCCGTTTCATGCGCCGCATTTTACAACACGGCTGGCAGCTATGATACAGGATGATCAGTCTCAGCGGATTATCAAAAGTACTTTAGACGCAAACATACAGGCCTTTGCCGAACATCAATTAGAGAACGAGCTTCTTCAGCTTTCCGGCAACCGGGTTGGAACCGGGGCGATTCTTCTTATCGAAAACGCGACCGGAAATATTCTTGCCTACGTCGGTTCAAAGTCCTGGTTTGATGAAGAAACACAGGGAAAGATTGACGGAGTGCAAGTGTTGAATCAGCCTGGTTCCTGCCTGAAACCTTTTCTTTATGCCATGGCGATGGATGCCGGCATCGGTCCGAACGATATTTTGCCCGATCTTCCTTCGGTGTTCGGCGGAAGCGAAGGATACATTCCCTCGAATTTTGACCGCCGCTTTAACGGTCCTGTCAGAATGAGGATTGCCCTTGCCTCATCCTTAAATATTCCGGCCGTGTATACCCTGGAACGGCTTGGCGTTTCCCGCTTTGAACGTTATTTGGAACAATTGGGCTTTTATTCTATCACTGAAAAAATGGGAACTCACGGAACGGGTTTAGCGCTGGGAAATGCCGAGATCAGTCTTGAGGAGCTGGTCACCGCGTTTGCCGCTTTTCCCAGAGGCGGCATTCCCGCAAAACTCCGCTTTTATGAATCGGGCGAAGATGAAAACGAAAAAACGGCAGAACATGATACCGTTATGTCGCCCGAAACAGCCTGGATCATCTGCGATATACTTTCCGATAAAGCCAGCCGCTATCCGGGATTCGGGCCTGCTCCGGTTTTTCAATTGCCTTTTCCGGTGATGTTTAAAACCGGGACGTCGAACCAATTCCAAAATATTTGGGCGCTGGCAGCTACGCAACAGTACACGGTCGGTGTTTGGATGGGAAACTTTTCCGGCGAAACCGTGGTCGGCGCGACCGGCAGTTCCATTCCGGCGAGAATAGCCGCGAACATTTTGAGTCAGCTTGTATCCGCTTTGCCTTCATCGTATAACAAGCCGTCACATTCCGCGCATGTCGGCGGAACCGTTCCCGCCGGACTGGTTGAGCGGGACATTTGCGCTTTATCGGGAATGCTTGTTACGCCGGATTGTGTCGGCAGTGTTCGTGAATGGTTTCCAGCCCATGAAATCCCCGGCATGTGCACTTGGCACAACCATTCCGGTGTTGTGTATCCACCGGAGTATCAGTCCTGGATTGTCGAACGCTTTAGAAGCGCCGGAACAGAGCGTAATCAATCTGTAGGAATCCGCATTCCCGTATCAGGTTCGGTGTTTTATATCGATCCATCCTATCCCGCATCCGCTCAAGCCGCCCGTATTGAAACGTATGGTTTTGAGCCGGGTTCCGCCATTTTTGTTGACGGAATTCTTTCCGGCGTGCTTAACAACGCAGGCGTCTTTATGCTGCCCCTTGCCAAAGGACAACATCTTATTGAAGCGGAAGATGAACTGGGAAATTATGCTGCCGTAGAAATCGAAGTGCGCTGATTATCCCGCGAAAATCTCTTTGACGGACCCGGAGTTTTTTTCGGTGATCACGGCCCTCGAAATTGCCGAAAATAGTGATGAGTGGGTTTGTTTCAATCTTTCAATTTGAAATCGGGGATAAAAAGCAGTACATTATGAATATGTTTACCAATTCTGTAAGATTTATGCAGAAAATCATCATTTGTCTCATGCTTTTTTTATTGACGCGGACTACGATTTTTGCGCTTCCTCCCATACGTACGGAACAGCCTGATATGGCGAGATTGCGATTAATTAAAGAAGCGGAAAAATATTTGGGAGTTCCATACCATTACGGCGGTATGACTTCTGGAGGGATGGATTGTTCGGGGCTGGTATACCTGGCTTTTAAAGATACCATGAACGTTTCGATTCCCAGAACCGTCGAGACTTTGTATCCCTGGGTAGAAAAGATTGATACGGCGGACCTCCAAGCGGGGGACCTTGTTTTCTTTAACACTACCGGTACCGTTTCTCATGTGGGAATTTATGCCGGAAACGGAAGATTTATTCATTCCGCGTCGGCGGGACCCCGCACGGGGGTTACGTTTTCTTCCCTGGATGAATATTACTGGAAAAGAACGTATATCGGCGCGGGACGGGCCGTTTCTCATGATTCCGACGCGGTGCTCGCGGCTGCCGAGCCGGTTCCGGAAAATCAAACTTACAAAGAAAATCCGGTAATGCCGCCTCAGCAAAAAACTTCAAAATTCGAGTTTTCCCTTGGCGGAGCTGTTTCTTGGAACAATTATATTCACGAAACTTCTGTTATCCGGGGTGCCGGTTTTCAGTTGGGGGCCGCCTATGCTTTTTCTGCCGCCGGAATGAATCTGAAACTCGGGTTGGAACTCCGCCCCGAATGGGATGTCCAGCTGGGAGTATTCCGGCTGCCTCTCACGCTTTCCTTTGGGGGAGATATGTTCCGGGTATTTCTGGGACCTGTACTCAGCATCGGCGAACCTGTTTTGGATGTTCCGGAAGGGAAACGGTATTTTGACGGAGGAAGCAGTTGGACCGGCGAAGGCGGCATCACCTTTACGCCGTTCACCTTCAACGCCGTCAGCGGAAAACTTGCCGTTTATGGAGAATTAGCCTGGCAGTTCTATTATCCGAAACCGGGTCAAACCGACAACTGGATGGCAAACCTAAGCGCAGCTACAAGGATTTCTACCGGAATTCGTTATATTTTTGGAAATTGATGCTTTGAATTTTGTTATTCCTCATATCCCCATCCACCCTATAAATATTCATCCTTTTTGGGATACACTCATGTTATGAATGAAAAAACCTGGAACGATTTTTGTGCCGTTAAAGAAGCATATCGATCCTATACGGATTCGCTTATCAGTCAGGTTCCGCAATTAAAGGAAGTGCAGGAAAAACTTCTTTCGGAACGGGAAGGCGGCAGCTATCTTTTGGAAACGCCGATTGTTTTCAATAAGGCTTTGGATGAGATTGTGTTACAAAATACGATCAAAATGATTCTTGTCGCGGATAACCCTGGGCGCAAAGAACAAGAAACAAAGAATCAGCGTTACCTGGTCGGAGCTTCCGGAAAACTTGCCGATGGTTTTTTCAGAAAAAATCCTGATCTAGGAATCGATTTTCGGAAGCATGTTATCATTTTAAATAAAACGCCGATTCACACGGCAAGAACTATCGAATTAAAAAAACTGATTGAATTGGATGGATCTGCTGTTGAAACAGCCGTAATGGATTCCCAAAAGAAAATGGCGGAACTGTTGTATCAATTTCAAAAAGCACTGGGAGGAATTCCGGTTTGGATTATCGGTTATTCAGAAATGAAAAAGAAAGGCCTCTTTGAAGTTTATACCGATACAATAAAATCGCTGTATCCAGAAAACGAAACATTGCGCGAAAAGATTTTTCTGTACCGCCATTTTTCCATGAATCAATTTACCATCGATTTAAATCAAAAGAAAACAAACGATGAAACCACAGAGGAAGCCCTTACACGCATCGGCGAAGAATACCGGAAGAGAATTTTAGGCTGGTGAAAAACAAGTCAAACAATATTTCCGGCGGCAAGATTTCTTACCCATTTTTCTTTTTTCATCAGTTTGTAGCAAATGGTCATTTTTACGAAATCACTTAATTTCAAAATAGCAAACATTTCAACAGGACCGATACCAGTTAAAAAGGTGAGAAGAAAAGCAGCCGGTACAAAGATGAGGGTATTTACGCTTAAGTCAACAATCATTCCCATGACAGTGTCGCCGCCGGCTCTGGAAATGGCAAACTGCGAATTGAGCCATGACCAAATCGGCATATAGAGGAGGATAACTACGATAAGCCATGTCGTTATCGATCTGGCTTCCGCTGTCAAGTTTGAAAACACAAGCGGAATTATTACAAGCGACATCAAAGCCCCAAAAAAAGCGACAATCGTTCCGGAAATAACCGAACCTGAGGTAATCCACCGGGCCTTCTTGCGGGCATCGTCAAGTTTGCCGGCGCCTAAGGTTCCGCCAACGACAACCGTAGAGGCCGTGAAAATGCCGCCGAATATGAGAAAGAAAATATTCGCGATTGTCCAGCCTGCCGCCATTCCGGCAACAACTTCCGCGCCGCCCCGGCTGTTGTACAAAGCGGTGATGATCGTCTCTGAACTTACCCAGGAAATTTCAGAAACAAACATCATTGCGGAACGTGTTAATATTTCTTTGACGAGTTTTATCTTCACAAAGAAAATTTCCCGTGCGCGTACAAAGAAATCCGGCTTTGTCTTGTACATGTACATAACAAAACAAACAAGTTCAAAAATACGGGCGATCATTGTTGCGATTGCAGCCCCGGCAACTTCAAGACGCGGCGCGCCGAAATTTCCATAAATGAGACAATAGTTTCCCGCTGTATTTACGAGCGTCGCAACAGCCGAAATAATAAGCGGAATTTTCGGCTTGCCGATTTCACGAAAAGAAGTCCCAATCGCTGTGGAAAGTGCCTGAAAGAAAAATGTAAACGATACCAGTTTGAGATATTCAATTCCTACGGGAATAATATCTGCCTGTGCGGCATTTCCCTGCGTCATCATAGAGACCATCGCACCCGGAACCGTCCAACAGCATACAACATAGATGGACGCCACCAAAAACGAAAAAATCACTTTAAAGCGCAGCGCATGTTTCATCCCTTCCGGATTTTTTGCTCCGCAAAATTGAGCAAGATAAATTCCCCCCGCCGCACACACCGTGTTGATGAGAACCACACAAATAAAATTAAGCTGATTTGCCACGTTTACCGCAGCCATACTCGTGTCGCCCAAACCGGCAACCATAAAGTTATCGATAAGGGAAACCATCCCCATGATAAACTGCTGCGCCATTACCGGCAGTGCTATCGCAAGGGCTTCACGATAGAAACTCCAGGGACCAATAATATCTTTCTTCATAAAAAAACACAGAACTCCGCAATATTTTTTGCAATTTAGAAATTAGCCAATCAGTATTGTCTATACTATACAAATGATGGTTGTTGTCAATAGAACAATAAATTATACCGGCCGACAGGTATATTAACAAGCGGAAACTTAACAAAATATTCAAGACCAACAGAGCAGATCAATATTTTTACGGAGAGGGAGGGATTTGAACCCTCGGTACTCTTTCAAGCACACACGCTTTCCAAGCGTGCACCTTCGACCACTCGGACACCTCTCCAAGATGAACATGTTCTTACCGGTAAGAAAAAACACCCCCATAAATACGGAGAGAGAGGGATTCGAACCCTCGGAACTCTTGCGAGTTCAACGGTTTTCGAGACCGCCCGATTCAACCACTCTCGCATCTCTCCAGTTGATGGCTTCTACCAACAAAGAACAGCATGAGGCTGAGAGGATTCGAACCTCCGACCTTCAGATCCGCAATCTGAAGCTCTATCCAGCTGAGCTACAACCTCATAAATTTTTCGGAGCAGGGGGGATTCGAACCCCCGGTACCCTTTCGGGGTACAACTCCTTAGCAGGGAGCCCGATTCGGCCGCTCTCGCACCGCTCCAAGGAATGTTGTTTTCTGGTTCGGAACAGGGGATTCGGTCTGCGTCCGCAAACATCATGTTTGCTTCGCCCCGGCCCGCCTGCGCCCTTTTCCTCCCTTTAGTCGGCGGAGGGCGCCGTTTCAAATCCCCCAACTGTTCTACAGTGTACTGCTTAAAAATACAGGAGACTCTTCATATTCGGAGCAGGGGGGATTCGAACCCCCGGAACCCTCGCAGGCTCAACGGTTTTCAAGACCGCCTCCTTAAACCGCTCGGACACCGCTCCAGAACAATAATCAACAATACCGAAAAAAGTGATAATTGTCAATTGAACAGAATCAAATTTCAGCAATTTCTAGATTACGATATTCTTGTAAAACAAAAGAATTTCAGTTTCTCACCCGGATTCAACAACTCCGCCGCAGAGCCTCCCTCGCGCAAGCAAGTTCTTGGATATTAAACCCTCAACACAAATAAAAGCTATTTTAACGGTTACCTTTAGCTGAAATGTAAGATTAATCATCAAGTTTTCCTGAACTTTACATTGCTGACGTTCGTGTCAATGTCTCGCCATATTGTGAAAAATGTATTATGCTGTGATTATGTCAATAACATTTTATTCCCTCGGTGCTGCCGAGGAAGTTACCGGCTCAAAGCATGTGCTTGAAGTCAATGGAAAGAGTTATCTCATTGACTGTGGGGCTTTCCAGGGGGCCAGGGCCGAAGCGGACCGGAAAAACCGGAACTTCGGCATCGATCCGGACAAAATTGAAGCCTGTATATTAACGCATGGGCACTATGATCATTGCGGACTGCTGCCTCTGCTCACCAAAAAAGGATTCTCGCGGAATATTTACGCGACTCCGGCGACGCGGGATATCGCGAATCTTATCATGATGGATTCCGCGCGCATTCAGGCCCGTGACGCGGATTATCTCAAAAGGCAGGCTGAGAAGAAAGGCGAGAAGTTTGATTGGACGCCGCTTTTTGATGAAAAAGATGTTGTGCAAACGATGAATCAGATTGTGGGGATTTCATATCATCGTCCCATGATAATTGGTGACGGGATTGAATTGGAATTTTATGATGCAGGTCATATCCTGGGTTCCTCTATCGCGATGATTACGATAACCCAAAACGGGAAAAAGACCCGGATTGCCTACAGCGGCGATTTGGGACGAAAAAGCAAACCGATTATCCGCGATCCTGAAATTATTCCCGCCCCGGATTATATCGTTATGGAGAGTACCTACGGAAACCGCAAACATGAGCCGACAACTGACGCGATGGGCCAGCTCGCGGAAATTGCCAAGCGGATGATAGAAAAAAAAGGGAAGATACTTATTCCCGCTTTTGCGGTTGAACGTACCCAGGAACTGGTATACTACTTTCATTTACTGGTTGATGACGGCATTATTCCGGAAATTCCGATTTATGTTGATTCGCCGATGGCAACGAACGCGACGACCATCTTTCAGGTGCATCCCGAATGTTACGATAAAGCTGTCTATGAAGCGTTTATCAAACATCATAAAAATCCTTTTGGATTCAATGCCCTTCACTTTACCACGAGCGTTGAGGAATCCAAGGCTTTGAATAATAAGGAGGGACCGCTCATTATCATATCGGCGGACGGCATGTGTGAAGCGGGACGCATTCAGCATCATTTGATACACAACATTGAAGATGATAACACCACAATTTTGATTGTAGGTTACATGGCGGAACGGACTTTGGGACGGCGCCTGCGCAACCGCGAGCCGAAAGTGAAAATCCACGGTCAATGGTTTAACGTAAAGGCGCAGATCGCGGAAATTAACGCGTTCAGCGCTCACGCGGATTATGAAGAAATGGGCGACTGGCTCGACGCGATTGATACATCGAACCTCAAGAAGATTTTCCTGGTTCACGGTGAACCAAAGGTTCAGCCTGTTTTCAAGGATTATTTGATGAAAAAGGGTTATCCCAATGTAGATATTGTTCAATATGGAAAAACCTATGAGGCTGAATAGACAATGACGTATCTCACAGGGTTTCACGCGATAGAAGAAAAGATAAAGTCGGGAAATGCCGCGGGGCCGCTGCTGATCGCGAAATCAGGTCCGCGCGCTAAAACGATTGTTTCCCTTGCGGCGGACGCAAAAATCCGCATCGAGCGGGTGGGAACGCATGAGCTTGACCGGATCGCTTCCGATCATAGAGGAATCGCTCTTGCTGTGGAAGACACACGCCCGTCCAAAGGCATTTCAATTGAAAGTTTTGTTTCGGGCCTGGGGGATAAAGCCGATTCCCTCGTGGTTATCCTCGATGAAATCACCGATCCTCATAACTACGGGGCGATTCTCCGTTCCTGCGATCAGTTTGGCGTTGACCTTGTGGTAACCCGAAACAGAAGAACGGCAAAATATGCCGACATCATTTCAAAGACATCGGCCGGAGCGTCGGCATGGATTCCTTCGGCGGAAACGGCAAATCTTCATCGGGCAGTTGAAGATTTAAAAGAAGCGGGCTTTTGGATATACGGCGCGGATATGGACGGCGAACCGGCCTATAACATCAAATTAAAGGGAAGGATCGCCGTCATTATGGGAAGCGAAGGAACGGGAATCGGACGCCTTTTAAAAGAATCCTGCGACGGTATGATTTCTGTTCCCGGTTACGGAAAAGTTGATTCTTTGAATGTGTCGGTAGCGGCAGGGGTGCTTCTTTACGAAGTACGCCGGCAGCGGGCAATGAAATAATGCATCTTTGCGGTTCCCAAAAACAAGGGAGCCGCAAAGAACTCACTTTCAATTCTCTACTAAAAAACTTTCGGTTTTTAGATCACAGTAATAGCGTCCGCCTTGGGCGGTAAATTGCAAAACGCAGTAATCGGGATCGCTGACTCCCTGCGGGTAAAACATTTTGTCTCCAAACTGCCAGCATTCTTTTTTTATTGCTTCATCTTCCAGGACTTCCATGGTTCCCGTCAACATTACGCCTTCGTATTTGATCAATCCTTTATGATAAAAATAAACGCAGGCATGAGGATTTTTCTTGTATTGTGTTACACGATTGGAAGACGTATTTGTGCTAAAATAAAACACCCGGAGACCTTCTCTTTTCCGGGGCGGCAGCATAGCTTTTATATTGGGAGTTCCGTTGCCGTCAATCGAACCAATGAGCGCCGATTTTTGCCTTGAAATAAACTTTTCAATTTTTTTCAAATTGATAATGGTTTTTTCGTTCATGTGATCATCCTTTGTTTTCTCATTCTGTAATGATGTAACGTAAAATTGTAATTCTTGTCAATATTACGCAATATTATTGTCGGCAAAAAATCCCCCACAAGCCCTTACCAATTCGCTTTCAATAGGTTATACTGATGATATGATTTTACAAGCGGATTTGTCGATTCTCGAGGTTCTTGACATAACGTCCGTCTCCGGAGTATATTTCTTTTGTTCCGGGGGTGTAGCTCAGTTGGCTAGAGCGTTTGAATGGCATTCAAAAGGCCAGGGGTTCAATTCCCCTCACCTCCAGGTTTTTTCTTCGGTGTTATAATCTGCCATGAGTGAAAACAATATGTTCCAGGGTGAATTAGATCCTGAAATTGCCGAGCTTCTTGGGGCCTCGACCGGAGCGGATCAAGCTGTGCAGGGAAATCCTTTGCCGGATTTTGCAAAGCTCTTTCAAAATGACAGCACAGAGGAACCCGAATCTCTTGAAATCGATCTTACCGAAAGAACCTTTCCTTCCATCGCAAAGCGCTTTGCGGATATTCCGATTACCGTTTTTGAAGATCCCAATTATTACAAAGCTGTTCTTGCCGGCGAAGGCGATATCGCCCAGCGCGTACACGCGCTTTTACAAAAATATATCAACGCGAAAGATCCCAAAGACAGAAGTGTTTTTCGCCAGCAGTTCATCACAGCCTTTTGGGAGTTCCTGCTTTGTGTTGCCAGAAAGGCCCCGGGAAAGATTTCCGCTCCCAAGAAAAATTTACTGCGCTTCGGCATTCTGCATCCTAGTTTCATCGAAGCGCGCGGCAAGGAATTTTTCGCTAAAATCATCTTGGAGAACGATTTAAACCAGCCGGTGTATTATCTTGATGAATGGATTAAAGGAGTCGGAACCGGAGCGATCAGAAATTCCAGCACCGATGAAGTCCGCATCTCCAGATCTAATTCTCAAATGAAGCTGGTGCAGCTTTTGGAAAAGGCGGCGGGAAAGCGGGACGGAGCGAGAAATCTTCTAAAAGCGAAAAGCGAAGAACGCCTGCGTCTGGAATCTGTTCTCGAGGAAAAGGTCAAGTTTATTTCCGAGCATTATCCGATGGAAGGGATGCCGGGTGTTTATTCAAACTATACGGAATTTCAGAAAAAAGGATTTTCGGAAATTCAGGAAATCCTCAAAACGATGATAAGATCCGACCGTGAACTGGAATCATTTATCAGGGATTTTCATCAAGCGGAAAGCGATGTCCATACCATAGAACAAAAAATTGAAGAAGAAGGCGTCGTTGTCGAAGTTGACATGAGGGCTGTCGATACGGAATTTGAAACTGTCCGGCAGATGACCAAAATGACTATCGGCCGTCAGGGAAATCATTTCCCGATTCTCACGAAAGAATATTTCCACAGCAGCCAAAATGATGTTGCGTACCGTGAAAATGTTATCTCGGCTCTCGCGTGGCTGGAAAGTATCGATCCGGAAGTATTTTGCCGATCTTATAAAAACCGCTTGAATCGGATTGTTCCTTATGTTGTCCTCTTGCCTTCTTATGGGGACATGGGAATTTGCTGGGAACCTTTTGATCGTTTCAATCGTGCTACAAGCCGCGGCCGGATTGCCGTTCCCATGTATTCAAAAAATCTGAACATGGCGATTTTGTCCGCCGCCGCGGATTTGCGGTGGCAGGTCGCGAAAGAAAAGGCTTCGTATTATTGGATGGAAGAAGGCATAACCGGCAATTATTATCAGTGGTTCACTTCCCGAAAGCTGAAAGGCGACGTAAAGGAATATTTTATTCAAGATTACATCACTTGGATTACCAAGGAAAGCGAAGGCACTCAAAAACTGGATAAGGAAGTCCGGGGAATATTCTGGCGTTTTCTGCCGTTCGCGCAGCCTGTAAAGGATAAACTAAAAGGACGCAGTTACGTGTACCAAGAATTGTATCAGCGTGATATAAACCGGACCTTGTCGGATGGTTATTAACCGGATCCCTTATCTATCGTCTTTTTTTGCCGGCCGCTTCCCTCTGTGAAACAAAGGATCAAAGTTTTTTTCCACATCAACTTTTTTCATAAATAGTTTGACGCCGGCCCGGTAAATCAAAAACGAGATTACAATGGCGAGGATGAAAATTATTGGTATGCCCCCTGCCGCGGATTCCTCAGGCAGAAAAGGAACAATAACACGAACGTATACTATTAAGAGTATAAACATACAGACAAGTGTAATTACGATATTAATTACCGTTGCGCCTAGGATAAATAACATTGAATTCGTTTTTTTGCTCATACTGCGTCTCCTTTTTTTTGAGGTAAAAACATAGAAACGATCAACAGGATGCCGCATACTACAACGCTTGCATCCGCAATATTGAAAGTCGGCCATCGATCCAATCCAAAGATGCCGAAAAACTTTATGCTGAGAAAATCCACCACGCCGTCAGGACGGAAAATCCTATCAATCAAATTACCCAGCCCGCCGCCGATAATTCCCGCCAAAGCCCATTGTTGAATCCTGGTGAACTCATCTGTCTTTAAGTAATATACGACAAGCAGTGCCAGTACAATTAAAGGAAATATGATAAATAAAACAGGCTTAATACCATCCGGAATCCCTTGTCCAAGACTGAAAGCAATCGCCTTATTTCTTACATGATATATCCAAAAAAAATCACCGCCGAAAACCCTTTTTATAAGGACCCCATCGCCGGGCCAATTAGCCGCGATAATTGCCTTGCTGATCTGATCGATCAAAAGAATAATGCCTGTCAGAATAAAAGGTTTTATTTTTGCAGACGTAATGTTCATCGTTACTCCTGGTTTGTTCTGTTAGTTGTTTTCACGCTTTGGAATTCCGTTCCAAGCTCACAAGCCCGTAGGCACATCGATAAATTCTACTTCGGTTCCCAAATCCGCCGCGACATGTTCCATCACCCGCCGAACGCCCCAGACTTCGGTGGAATAATGACCGCCGGAAATCATATTTATGCCGCTTTCCAAAATATGATGATACATTTCATGGGCGTTTTCTCCTGTTACATACAAATCCACTTCCTCACGGATCGCGTCTATAACATCATAAGCCGCGCCGCCGGAAATAACCGCGCATGTTACGTTTTCCTTTTTGCCGAATGGATACACTCCCAGAGGCGGGCGGCCCATAAACGCGATCTTCTTTACCGCTTCATCAACCGAGAGCGGCGCTGAAAGCGTTCCCTGGTATCCTATCATTTTCCCATGATAAAGACCAAAAGGCTTTGGTTCTTTTACGCCCAACAGGTCAATCAGCGCGGCGTTATTTCCCAATGCGGGATGCTGGTCCAAAGGAAGATGCATTGCATACAACGCGATATTGTGTTCCAAAAGAGACTGCAGCCGCTTTCTGTGGTTTCCCGCAACCGCAAGCGGCTTCCCCCAAAATAAGCCGTGGTGGACAAAAATCATTCCCGCTCCGCAGGAGGCAGCCCTTTCAAAGGTTTCCACACTTGCGTCTACCGCAAACGCGATTTTCCTGATTTCGCCGCCGTTATTATCCACCTGCAAGCCGTTAAGAGCATTATCAGCGGAACTGAATCCCTCAATATCAAATAAGGACCTAAAATACGCGTCCCATTTCCGACTGGTCATAGGTTTAGTATATACCCGATATTCGCCAAATTCCAAGCCCTCGCGTTAGCTCATGAAAAAAGAGCAGACAGCAACATTCACGTTACTATCTGCTCATCATTATTTGAGCACTTTATTGTTGTCTGCGATTTGTGCTTAACCGCCGTACACAGCAATCAGAACGCCCGCGGCAATCGCGGTGCCGATAACGCCGGCTACGTTGGGCCCCATAGCGTGCATAAGGAGGAAGTTGCCGGGATCATATTCCAAGCCGACCTTATTGGAAACGCGGGCCGCCATAGGAACGGCGGAAACCCCGGCAGAACCGATAAGCGGATTGATCTTTTCCTTGAGGAAAAGATTCATGAATTTCGCCACCAAAACGCCTGCCGCCGTGGCGATAGCAAAGGCGACCAATCCCATCAAAACGATAAGGAGCGATGAAGGATTGAGGAACTTTTCGGGAGTCATTTGGCTTCCAACGCCCAAGGATAGAAGAATCGATACGATATTCATCAATTCGTTCTGCAGGGTTTTGCTGAGCCTTTCAACTACGCCGATTTCTTTGATAAAGTTACCGAACATCAGACAGCCGATGAGGGCCGCGGCGGACGGAATCAAAAGAATGGCGAGACAAAGAACCACCATCGGGAAAAGGATTTTTTCCACTTTGGAAACTTCGCGGAGCTGCTTCATTTTGATAAGCCGTTCATGCTTTGTGGTCAGAGCCTTCATGATAGGCGGCTGAATCATGGGGACGAGCGCCATGTACGAATAAGCGGCGACCGCAACGGTTGCAAGCAGATGAGGCGCGAGCTTCGCGGCGATGTAAATCGTCGTAGGACCGTCCGCGCCGCCGATGATTGCTACAGCGGATGCTTCTTTAAGGTTAAACGCTACGCCGGGAATAAAGTTTGCGAGAGAAATGAAGAACAACGTAGCAAAAACGCCGAACTGGGCGGACGCGCCAAGAAGCGCCGTCTTCGGGTTCGCGATAAGCGGGCCGAAGTCGGTCATTGCGCCGATTCCCATAAAGATGAGCAGCGGGAAGAACTCGTTGCCGACACCAAAATCATAAATCAGATTGAGGAATCCGTGACCTTCGCCCATGCCGCCGAAAGGCACGTTGACAAACAAAGTGCCGAATCCGATGGGGATAAGCAAAAGCGGTTCAAAACCCTTGGCCGCGCCAAGGTAAATAATAAGCAATCCTACCGCGCACATAAGAAGCTGCTGCCAGCCGTATACGATGGTCGTTTCACCGCCGGGGGTTACCATTTCTTTTGCCTGGGTAATAAAAGCATTAATACCGGTGGTTTCCGCAATATTCTTTATAAACGCTCCAAAAGATACGTTAGGAATATCCTGGCTTCCGGGAATGGGAACATCCATATTTTGAAAAGAAGGAGTTTCCGCGCGAGACGCGTTTCCGATCTGTGCGGCAACTTTAGGCATAAAAGAAAAAACGAATGCCACGGTACAAATAACGAGTAATATCGTCATCACCTTCCGCGGTTTCTGTTTGAAATTCAACATACACAACTCCAATAAGGAACCAGTGAGCAAAGAGCAGTTAACAATGAGCAATGAACTGGCAACAGTTATCAAAAAATATTTTCTTTGCTAACTGTTATCTCTATTTTTGCTTTTTTTATTGCTGCCTGCTGCTTACTAATTGCTCCTTGACTTAATTGATTTCTGCTACAGGCTGCTGGGCGCTTACCTGAGTTCCTGTCGGAACCAGGAAACGGACAGTTCCGGCTTTGGTCGCCTTAATTTCCAGTTCCATTTTCATGGATTCAATGATGATAACGGTGTCGCCGGAATTAACGGCGCTTCCTTCATTCACACTGAAGCGGATAATGGTTCCCGCCACGGGAGCGTTGATCACTTCGCCGCCGGAGGGGGCTGCCGCCGCGGGAGCGGCGGCGGAAGCCGCATTAGCCGCGGGAGCAATCGCCATAGTGCCTTCGGGGCGGACCGTTACGTTATAGTCGGCGCCGTTGACATTAACCACATATTTTGCGGCCTGTCCGGAAGCTGTGGCAGAGGCCATCGCGGGAGCGGGAGCGGCAGGAGCGGCGTCTTCAGCGCTAAATGTTACCGGCCCTTTCGCGCGATTCTTGAAGAAATCGGGAGCTACCTTCGGGAACATCGCATACGTTAAGACATCTTCTGTCGTAACGGAATCGGTACCGAGGATTTTCTTGGTTTCTTCTTCGAGCTTACTATATTCGTTCGGAATATCATCGGCGGGGCGATGGGTAATCTCTTTTTCCATTTTGAGCGCATCAAGAGCCTTCTTCACTACGTCAGGATTCTTGTCCGCGGGAGTTTTTCCGTATTTACCGGCCAAAAGATCCATAGATTCGCCGGTAAGTTTGTTGTAGCGGCCGAAAAGTACGTTGAATACGGCCTGGGTTCCCACGATCTGGCTTGTCGGGGTAACGAGCGGCGGATAACCGAAGTCTTTCTGTACCACGGCGATTTCCTTGAGCACCGCATCAATCTTGTCCGACGCGCCCTGTTCTTTAAGCTGGCTTTCGAGGTTAGAAAGCATTCCGCCGGGAACCTGGGAAACAAGAATTCTCGTGTCCGCGCCGAGGAAGCTGGATTCAAACTTCTTGTAATGCCTGCGGATGTCGCGGAAATAAGAAGCAATTTCCAGAAGAAGATTGATGTCGAGCCCGGTATCGTATTCGGTGCCGCGGAAAATTTCCGCCATCGTTTCGGTCGGGCTGTGGCTCGTACCCATAGAAAGGGAAGAGATAACCGTGTCGAGAATGTCGGCGCCGGCTTCGGCGGCTTTTTCCAGCGTTGCAACGGACATACCGGTAGTCGCGTGAGAGTGGATTTCCAAGGGAAGATCCGTAACCTTCTTGATAGCCTTTACAAGTTCATACGCGTCAAAAGGCTTGAGGAGCCCTGACATATCTTTAATACAGAGCGAGTCCGCGCCAATATCGGCGTACTGCTTGGCAAGTTCCGCGTACTTTTCGATAGTATGATACGGAGTAACCGCGTAAGAAATAGCGGCCTGAACGTGCTTGCCGGTTTTTTTCGCGGCGGCAGTCGCGGCCTGGAAGTTCCGGGGATCGTTCAGCGCGTCGAAGATGCGGAAAATATCAACGCCGTCTTTTGCGGCGGTTTCGACGAATTTAGCCACCACATCATCGGCATAGTGCCGGTAACCCAAAAGGTTCTGGCCCCGGAGGAGCATCATGATGGGGGTGTTCGGCAGAGCTTTTTTGAGGCTCTTGAGCCGTTCCCAGGGATCTTCGTTCAAGAAACGAATCGCCGAGTCAAAAGTCGCTCCGCCCCAGGCTTCAAGCGCAAAATAGCCGACCTTGTCGAGCTTATCACAAATGGGAAGCATATCGGCGGTAACCATACGCGTCGCGAAAAGGGATTGATGAGCATCCCGCAATACTAAATCTGTCAGTTTAATCTTAGCCATTATTATCTCCTATTAGGCATCTTCTAAAAACATTGTTCTTTAAAAAGTTTCAATTATTCTTTCTATATTCGTTTACCGCGGCGGAAATTGCGGCGGTAACGGCAGCATTATTCGTACTGCCCCCGGCAGCTTTCACAGCCGGCTTTGGTTCCGTAACATCTTTATCCCACTTCAACGCATGAACAAGCTTTCCCAAAAGCGTTACGCAGATAATAAGGATTACGAGGAAACTAAAAACAATTCCCATGCCGAGCACGGTAAGAATACCGCTCTGCCCAAGCATTTCCATTATGGTCATAAGGCCTCCTATTTTTACAGGGATTTCTCCCCTTCTACAACATTAATAATTGCAGGACACTTCCCGCTTGAGGACCATTGAAATTATTCTTGGAACTCCAAATGAAGAAAAAAATATCCTGAAATTACCCTATCATATTAAAAAATTCTATAAGATTCAAGATAAATAATAAACATTATTGAAAGAAAATGCCATAGGAGGGTATTATTCGGCACGTTCGTTTCATAAAATGAAATTTCAATGGAGAAGGAAGGGATCGAAGCTCGGTGATTGAGGTTTCTTGTGCTGAGGTTCTCTCGAAGCATCGAAATCACCGCATTAGAATTATCTTCGTATGGCCCCTTCGAGTGCCTCAGGGACCGCTTTTCGACAATCACTTAGGTTTTTTCCATCTCCGTCAATGCTCTCTTTATTCTTGCACACAAAGTTAAAAGTTTATGAAACGAACGTGATTATTCGGGACCTGCTGGTTTTTTTGAGAGACACTGCCAGTCGTGTTATCATACATGAAGAGCCCCGAAGCAAGATTTCGGGGCATCTTCTCGCAACGCAAAAAATGTGACCGGCACTTTTGCGCTGCCCATAATATAAACAGTTTTACTCTGCCGTAATGCTTACAGTATAAGACTGGTCAGGATCGTCACCCAAACAACTTATCTTTAAGTAATAAAACCCTGCAGCAAAACGCTGTGAAATGCGGGAATCAAGATTATCGCCGCCGTCATCATTTTCCGCAATAGATTCCAAATCCGCGTTAAACAATTCGATATAGGTATCAAGACTGTTTGAATTAACGCCTCTGGTTCTTATCGTATACCGGCCGGCTTGGGTTATTTCAAACTTTACCCAATCAATATCGTCATCATAGTGGAATGTATGCTGCTGCGAAGTTCCTATTTCTACCGTGTGCGCGGAAGTAAAATCGTCATCAGGTTCAAATTGATCACTGGCGATTTGCTGCTGGAAAAAACCGCGGAACCCGTAATTCCCGGTGTTGTCGCTTGAGTAGCCGCGCACCTTGGCAATATAACGCTGTCCGCTCCTCACATTGTAAACAATTCTTGCGTTGGTATTTGAACCGCCGTCATCATTACTGGCAAGCTCTTCCCTTGTATCGGCATTATACAAATACATATACGTATCCATGCTTCCGGTTGTTTCCGCTGTAAGACGCCCGTCTTGCTCAGGCACGATAAGGAAAAAATCTTCATCGCCGCCTTCATGTATGCTGCGGTTTATAACGGGAACAGTTTCATCAGCGCCTATTTCAACAACGGCGGGATTGTCCCAACTGTCAGGTTCAAAACTATCAGGCAGAATCGAAGATGATGAAGAACCGCCGCTTTGCAAAGCAAGCATTTGAATGATCTGCGGAGTGCGTTCAAAGTCCGAGTTAAAAACTGCCGCAATGGCCATATCGCTTTGACGGATCAAACGTGTATATACTCGTATTACATTGGCGGCTTGAATGATCTCACCGGAAATTATCCATTCCGCGCCGGAAGTTCCGCCTGGAAGAATAATATATGGGCTGGCAGTGTTCGCCAACTCTTGAACCAGCTGATTTAACATATAATTTCCAAAAGGAACGATTCCGCTGCCAAATACAAACCGGCTTACGGAAACTTTCTGTACTTTTTCATCAACAAGTTTTCTGTTAACAGTAACCGCAAGGTCCTTTATCACATTATCCAGCTGAGAAATTGAGCTTTCGGTGTTTTGAGCAAAAACATTATACGCGGCAAAGAGCACCAAAACAAAAAACAAATATTTTTTCACGTTTCCTCCTTAGGGCATAAATTTTATGATAATAATATATCATATTGTAACAAAAAACAATTCCACTAACGGCAGCACAGAGGTGACATTACTGTAAACGGCATCAATTTTTATTTTTTTCCTTGACGCTTCCCGCTTGCTCATGTTACAATATTAGTATGCTTCAAGCATGTCTTGTAAATAAAAACAAGCGTCCTCCTCACCGAATCACGAAAATTATGATGCCGGTCCTCACCTTGTCAAGTATCTTTTAGGCGATTTTTCCCTTTTTTATTACCATTCGGTACATTTTTCACAAAACAATATGTTCCTGGGAGTTGGAAATATTCCCCCTTAAACAGAAGAACGCTTTCTATAGCAGTCCTCGAACAGGATGATGACTTTGGCGTTGCCAAAATGCAAGTCAAAGACTATCGGTATAGCCGGTGGTTTAAGTGATTCTATCTTTATAGGAGGAGGAGTATATGATGAAAAAAAATTTATTTATGTTTATTTTGATTGTGGCTATAGCCGCGGTATTCGGACAGGAAAATGCTACATTGAAAACAGCAGAAGAATATCTCTCGCGAGGCAATGAGTATTACTTCAAGGGCAATTATGATCAAGCTATTGTAGACTATAATGAGGCTATCAGGTTAAACCCTAATTATGCTAACGCATATTACAATCGCGGAGTTTCCTATGATGACAAAGGCAACTATGACCAAGCTATTGCAGACTATAATGAGGCTATCAGGTTAAACCCCAATCATACTAACGCATATCTCAATCGCGGAATCGTCTATGTCAACAAAGGCAACAATGACCAAGCTATTGCAGACTATAATGAGGCTGTCAGATTAAACCCCAATTTTGCTGATGCCTATTACAGTCGCGGAAATGCCTATCGCAATAAAGGCAACAATGACCAAGCTATTGCAGACTAT
>DBDH01000093.1:308-10379 GCA_002293455.1 Treponema sp. UBA937 | reverse complement strand
GATTTGGGTTTTTGATTGTATTTTTACAGAAAAAATATTACACAGAGGAGCAAAAATCTTTTATTGCTCCTCTGTGTAGAAATATTCAACTCGTTGGGACCTATTTGATTTACACAGAGGAACACAGAGGAATGGACTTATCCCCGGATAGTAGACAATAGGCTAAACCGCTCTTTGAGTTACTCTGCACCGTCTAAAACAGCAGATTTTTCATTCGTATGTTTCTATGAATGCTCTCATTCTGCTTAACCATAATTCCGGTTCCTCAAAAGAAGCGCAATGGGCAGAGTTTTCAAAAATATGGACATATTTATCCGCCGGAACCGTACCGATACTGTCGTATGCGTTTTGAGCCAAAGCAACCGGAAGCGTCCCGTCATGGCGCCCCCAAAGTATCATTGATGGAATCGTAATTTTATGCATCTCTGGGGAGTAGTCTATGTTTTTTATGTCAAATTTGTTGTTATTAGTAATATACAGTGTTGTTAACTGATAAAATATGGGAACGGGTGAGGCAAAAGAAAAGAAATTACCCGGATCATTGTTTGGGTTAAGATAAATCCCGTTGAGATCATTAAGATTGCTTCCATGGCGCAAGAGGTTATCGGTTTTGGATAAATCAGGATTGCTGTTGTACCATCTCAATTCTTTTCTCCAACGGCTGGCATCACTGCCGTTATCGATTTTTGTCTGGGCTTTGTCCATAACCCATTGTTTTGCAAGTTCCAGGCCCAATTTCATATTGTGCGATCCATCTTCTTCTATCCAGCCGCTTATTTTGTTTTGCCGCTCCGCGTCCAGTAAATAAGCTGTGCCAATGGCACCGCCCCAGCTTTTCCCGAACAAAAAGATTGACTCACAGTTATATTTTTTGTTTATGATGGAAATGACTTTATCAAGATCTTCCACAGATTGTTCTATCGTAAATGTTTCCGGTTTCGGATTTCCCTGTGCCATGCCTGAACCGCGCTGATCATAATACACAAGCGCGTAATCATCTTGAAGCTTTTTATGCGCCGAAGAAGCGGCATAAGTCATCGAAGTATTTCCCGGTCCTCCGTGGAGGAATACGATAAAAGTATTTGAAGCAGTATTGCCGCACACCCAAACCGGCATTACCGCGCCGTCATTTTCAAGATAAAACCAATCGCCGCCTTTATAGGCCGTATCAAGAAAAGCGTCCGCGCATGAAACAAAAAACAGTAAAACTATTGCAAAAAGAAAAAAATGTTTTTTCATATTAATTCCCTCCTGACGGAACATCAAAATAATAAGTCGCCCCTGCTTTAAGCGCAAAGTGAGGCATAAAGTAGTTGTTATATGGCAATTCACCGAATGCTATTACGTCAATATTCAGCCGCATGGGAATATTTGTTTTCTTTCGCAAATCCCAGCCCAATAACCCCAGTTTAATTGTAGGCATGAAACTGGGGCGGCCGATTACAGTTTTCGTTTTTACATTTCCGTCGCCGTCAACAGTGTATGTTTCTCCCCCGTTCTGCCAGGTATGCAAATAGCCAAGGCCGACGCCCAATTCAATACTATATCCGATAGGAAAAGTATAACGCCAGTTAATTTCACCGTTAAAAAATAATCCTGTGTGGTGGCGCTGATGTATGTACGTTCCTACTGAAAGAGTAAAGTTAAACCATTTGTGAAAATCATTCTCGTAACTTATTTCAAAACCCGGATGTATCAAGGTTTCACCAAAATAGCTGACATTTATCGGTATTTGTTTTTTGTTTTCCTGCCCGAATAATGAACAAGATAGAATTGCTATTACAAATAACATGATGCATTTCCGCATTACTGTTTTCCTCCTTTCTTCAACAGCCGATTTCAATCTTTGAACCGGTTGTCAAAAGGAATATAACGCGATGTTTTTATTTTGAGAATAGAAAAACACCAAGTTGCAGGGATTAAATACTAAGTTACATGAAGTTCTTGCGATAAACTGAATGTCTGTGTTTTTATCAGTTTCCTAATGTGCTTGCATTGTGTTTGTTTTTGCGTTTTTGCAATAACGCGTTTAATTCATCCGCGTCTTTTTTTATTCGGATAATATTGATAAAAACGCCGAATGCGTATATCACAACTGCCATAATAATAAGATACCAAACCGGCGTTGATGAATACCAATTGAAAACAATGCCAAAAACGATAAGGACTGCAATTGTGTAACTAATATCAATCAAAAATTCCAAAGCGGCAAAACTGCTTTCAAATCTTTTGGTTAACATAAGACCTAAATGAATTAAGACATTTGCGCCGAATATCTCAAAAAATGTTCTTAGAAACACGGCTCTGCCTCCGTTGATTAACGCGAAAACAGCCAAAAGCATCAGCGCGGCACATGTTGTAATCATAATATTCATAATTGTTTTTTTTATGTTATGCATCATTTTGAAACTTCCTTTTTATATCAGCAAGATAATTTCTGTTTATGTATACACGCGCACCATTTATCAATAGAGCTTCCATGCGGCTGTTTAACAGCGGTTTAAATCTATCCAGTTTGTTTATATTCAAAATGCAGTATTTGCTGACTTGTACAAATCCTCTATTCGACAATTTTTCGTAAAGTTGATATAAACGAAAATTTGTCTGATAATTTTCCTTTTCACAGAAAACAACAGCCGTTTTGTCCATGCTTTCAATGTAGTAAATATCAGAAGCGTTTACCTTTTTAATGCCTTTTTTTGAATAGCATTCTATTTGTGTGTCATACGTTTTCAAAAACGAAACGATGTCATTAATTGTTCTATTCTCTTCCGGATATTTTATTGTTATATTAATATCGTTCTGTGCCGTATCTTGTTCAAGTTTGAGAATCATATTTTATGCAGCCTAACGTCTCGCGAAAATATATAATCTCCCAGCCGCGTTTTTTTGCTTCACGTTTTAGAATGTGGTCGGGATTAACCGCTATTGCCTCGCCCGCATATTCCAGAAGGGGAAGGTCTGTGTAAGAGTCGCTGTAAAACCGGACATCGCTTGGAACGATGCTGTGTTCCGCAAGCCACGCGGCAGCAATATCTTTTTTCTTTACGCCGAAAAGACTCATTCCTACAACACGTCCGGTGGTTTTTCCATCGGCAAATTCCAGCGTTGAAGAAAGCGAGCCGTTAATATCCAAAAAACGCTCAAGCGGTTTAATCATAATGTTAAATGATGATGTGGCAAACATAATTGTTTCACCGCGTTTTTTCATTTCTTCGATAAGGCGCATCGCTCCGGTGTAGATACTTGGCTTCATACGTTGTTCAAAACAGGTTTGCATAAGCGCTTCAAGCACGCTCCGCTCAATGTTTGCAAGATGCTTAACCGTTTCTTCGATAAAATCCTGATTGGGGTCTCCCAGTTTGTAACGAAGCCACTCAAAGGGAAGCCGTTTAATCTGAGAAAAATTGATAAGCTTTTCCGACAATGCTTCCAATAAAAAATGCCAGGCGGAAGGTTTTTTTAGTATTGTGTAATCAACATCAAAAATATTAACCATTGTTTTCAATAAATTCCAGATATTTGTTTTCCTGCTCCGCTTGATGCGCGTAATAGCCCCGCATTTCTTCAGGAAGAAGACGGGCAATCTGTCCCATCACTTCACCAAGAATTTCCTCCCGTTCCGTACGTCCCGGCCTGCCGTCAAATTTTATTTTAAACGGATGGCCTGCTTTAAAAATAAACGGTGTCCGTTTGAACTTCTTCATATTTTTCCAAACATGCTGACCTCCGTAGTGCGCAATAGGCAGTATCGGTATGCCGGTACTCAGGGCAAGCTGTACAATTCCCGCCTTGGCTTTTTGGAGAATCCCATCCGTACTTCTTGTTCCTTCCGGAGAAATAGCAACAAATGATCCCTCATCAATAGCCTTGCGTACCTGAGCAAAAGCTGTGTTATAGGAACCGTTCCTTTCAATGGGGATCGCTTTGTAGGTGTTAAAAAGAAACGAAAAAAGCGGATTTTTCCATGTCTCCGATTTTACAAGACCTGTAAGATACAAGGGATAACTGTGCGTTACAAGGATAGGCACTTCAAGAAAATTGATATGATTGAACACAACAATCAGCGGCTTTGATTTTGAGAGGATTCCCATATACTCGGTGCTGTCAATTTTGCAGATTGTATCAAAAATCCCCTTGAGTACTTTGTTTACAACAGCACGCCGGAAGTTCATTTTTCATGCTCCGATAAGCCTGAGCACGCCAGGCCTGCAATTTATTTCGAGTTCTTTTCCATCATAGCAGAGCGTCTCGCCGTCCGCGTGAGCGGCCATTCCGCCTTCCAATGCCTTTAAATGGAAATGAACCGCCCTGCCGGTGCTGACTTCCTCACATTCACCCTGCGTCCCTTTTGTGTATCTGGCAACAAGCTGAATTAGACGCAGGCGGCTCTTAGGGTGATGTACCGTACAGAAATCAAACTTCCCATCATCCAGCAGCGCGTCCGGTCCCATGTAAAAACTGCCGCCCATGCGCCTGCCGTTCATAACCGAAAAAATCGCCGCGGGAAGCGTTATCTCCTCGTCATCATACCGTACTTGCAGCACCGGCGGAGGATCGTAGCGGACAATGTTCTTTATCGCGCCAAAGGCATAGGCAATGCCCGAATGAACGTGTTTCATCTTTGCGGCATCAAAGCCGACCTTCGTATCAAACCCAATGCCTACGCCGTTGACAAAATAACGGCCTTCGGGAAAAAAGCCGCCCTTGACAAATCCCGCGTCAAGAGATCGAACTTTCCGCCGAACAAGCATTTCGAGCGCTTTTTCCGTATCAGTGGGGATATTCGGAGTGGACGAAAAATCATTTCCCCTGCCAATGGGGAGAATGCCCAAAATCGGCGGCGCCGATAACATCGAAGTTCTGGTTAAAAGACCGTTAATCACCTCATTACAGGTTCCGTCTCCGCCTGCCGCCGTAACAACATCATCATCTAAAAGCGGCAGATTCCTTGCAATTTCTATCGCCTCGCCCGGTCTCTTTGTGAAAAAGATTTCAAATTTTTCTCCCCGTTCTTTCAGGAATTCTTCGATTTTTGGGGATTGTTTTGCAGCTTTTCCTTTTCCAGCCGCCGGGTTAAGGATAATCCATATTTTACCGGATGTTATCATTATCCGTTAATATTATCACGCATTGAAAGAAGTAACAAGTCACGTATTGATATTAAACTTGACAATTTTGCTTTCTTATACCAGACTTAATATATCAGCTTTTCATTATTGTTTTTTGGAGGAAACATGAAGAAAATTATTTTGGTACTTTTTATATTAGTACTCACGGCAACTTTTGTTTTTGGACGCGGCGGCAGAGAAGACGCGGCTCCCTCGGCTCCGGCTGCACCCGCGGTAGAGATGACTCACGATGAACTTGTCGCGGCGGCAAAGGCCGAAGGCAAGGTTGTGGTATATTCCACCACGTCACGCATCGCTAACGCGGCGACAGCGTTCGAGGCTCTTTACGGCATCACGGTAGAACATTCCAACCTTAACGACGGGGCGCTCATCCAAAAAGTAAGTACCGAAGTCGGCGGAAGAATTCAAGGCGCGGATTTTGTCATTTCACAGGATTCCGGACGCGTGTTCGGTCAGCTTCTCGCGACAAATTACCTTGTAAATTATGTGCCGCCCACTCTCAAGGATCTCATTCCTGCGCAGTATCAGAACCCGCTTGTGTTCCAGCTTGTTAACAAAGTGTTCATCTTTAACAACGAAAAGACACAGACGCCGGTGATCAACAATGTGTGGGAAGTTGCCGATCCCAAATGGAGGGGGCTTATCCAGTTCAAGGATCCCAACGGCGAAGGGGTCAACATGAATTTCCTTACGATGCTCACTTCTCCTGAATGGGCCGCGAAGCTGGAAAAAGCGTATGAAGACCATTACGGCCGCAAGATTGTGCTGACCACCAAAAATGCGGGTTATGAATGGATTAAGGCTTTCTTCGGCAACGGCCTTGTGCTTGGCAACAGCGACACGACCATTTCCGAAAATATCGGCATTAAGGGACAGCCCGCCACTACGATGGGACTTTTTGTGTATTCAAAGAGCCGTTTTGAGGCGACCAAAGATCTTGCGCTCCAGCCCATGACCGACATCGAACCCTTCTCCGGCTTTATCTATCCGCTCTTTGTGAGTCTTACCGCAAACGCGGCACACCCCAACGCGGCCAAGCTCTTCATCGAATACCTTATGACCCCGGAAGGCTTCGCGCCCTGGGCGAGAGACGTGGGTGCTTATTCCCCGAATCCGAACGTAAAGGTGAATGCGGGAGACCATCCGGTTTCCTTCTGGGAGCCCCGCTTAGTTCCCGAAGATCCGCAGTTCATCTTTGAACACCGCGCGGAAGTGGAAGAATTTGTAAACAGTATCGCATATAAATAACGGATTTCCGGCCTGATCGTTCTGGGCGGTCAGGTTGGGACTGTTCTCAATACAAGATTTGTGTCTACAAGCGTTTTTATTTAGGGCGCATCCGGCCGTTAAAAGTATTGTCATTAAAAATGACACATATTTTTGCGGCCGGACCGGGCTATCCGCTCCAAGTCCTCGCCTGACCACCAAGTGTTAGCGGTCAAGCTCCGGGCTTTCCGCTTCTATCCCTTGCGCGTTGGATTGTGCGCTGCCTGGACACACAATCTTTTGCAATACGTTCCCTGGTGGTTAAAATGACTATAGCAAATCAGTTGCGGGTTTTCTTTCGGAAACCCCACAATATTATTCTGGTAGTTCTTGCGGCCGCGTTGAGCTTTCTGACGCTCTTTCCCCTCCTTTCGCTCATGCGCGATACGGTTGTCGTGCACGCGCCGGAAGTAATGGCGGTAAGAGGCGTACCGATTGGCGGCTTCACTTCCTACCACTGGAAAAAAGTGTTCTTTGACGGCGTAAACAGCCTCAACATCTTTTTCCAGCCTTTCTGGAACACGATCTACACATCGCTGTGGGCGTGTTTTGTTTCAATCCTGCTCGGCGGCGGGGTCGCGTGGCTTATCACGCGGAGCGACATCAAGTGGAAGAGTTTTATTTCCATCGTGTTTATCTTTCCTTATATGATGCCGTCGTGGACACTGGCGATGGCGTGGCGGAATTTCTTCCGTAACCGTCTTATCGGCGGCGCGGAGGGGCTTTTTACCGCGCTTACGGGCATTGAAACGCCCAACTGGTTCGCTTACGGCGCGTTTCCCATCATCATTGTGCTGGGGCTTCACTACGCGCCGTTCGCTTACATTTTGATTGGCGGAATACTGCGCAATATGGACGCGAA
Source organism: Treponema sp. UBA937 (assembly GCA_002293455.1). Lineage (GTDB taxonomy): Bacteria > Spirochaetota > Spirochaetia > Treponematales > Breznakiellaceae > UBA937. The sequence goes on along the minus strand of DBDH01000093.1, from coordinate 3,119 downwards.
TTTGGAAGAAGCGGCGGTAATTCTTAAGGCGTCGCGGCTCAAGATATTCGCGCGCATTACCTTCCCGATAGTGATGCCGGCAATACTTTCCACTTTCCTCCTTGTATTTTCAAGCTGCATGAGCGCATTCGCGGTGCCCGCTTTTCTGGGGCTGCCGGTACGTTTTCAGGTGCTTACCACCCAACTCTACCGCACGCTCAACGGGCTTAACCCTGGTTACGGCTACATCATGGCGCTGGTGATGATCGTTCTTGGTACGGGCATACTGCTGTTCCAGCAATGGTTTGTGGGAAAGCGGCGTTCTTTTACCACGGTTACCGGCAAGAGTTCCAACATCGCGCTTGTGCGGCTTAAGGGCGCGCGGCTTCCGGTGTCGCTGTTTCTTCTGCTGCTTGTGGGTCTTATCGCCATTCTGCCGCTTATAACTTTTGCGGTTGAGTCCTTTATCATGGCGCCCGGAAAATATTCTCTTGATAACTTTACGCTCCAGTTCTGGGCGGGAGAAGGCCGCGAGGACATCGGCGGCGGCGAACCGGGTATACTCCGTAACCGGTATATTTACCTCGGCCTTTGGAACAGTCTGCGCCTTTCCGTGGTCGTGGCGTTCTTGTCCGGCACTATCGGGGCACTGGCAGGTTACGCGATTGTGCGGAAGCGCGGTTCAAAACTTTCTTCGTATGTGAACAATCTCGCGTTCTTCCCCTACCTGATGCCGGCAATGGCTTTCGGCGTTATTTACCTTTCCATGTTCGCAAAGCCTGTGCTTTTTATTCCGTCATTGTACGGCTCGTTCGCGCTACTTGTGCTCGTGGGCACGGTAAAGTATCTGCCCTTCGCCTCCCGCTCCGGCATGAATGCCATGCTCCAGCTTTCGGGCGAAATCGAGGAAGCCGCGCTTATTATGGGGGTTCCGTGGTGGAAGCGCATGACGCGGGTTATCTTCCCCATACAAAAGTCGGTATTCCTTTCGGGCTACCTTTTGCCCTTTATTTCCTGCATGAGGGAACTTTCCCTCTTTGTTTTGCTCATCGTTCCGTCTACGCGGATACTGACAACCATGCTGTTCCAGTACAATGAAAAAGGATGGAGCCAATACGCGAACGCAATCAATTTAATGATTATCGTAATTGTTCTTGTGTTCAACACGATCATTAACAAGCTCACAGGCGCGTCAATAGATAAGGGAATCGGAGGATGATATGCCCGAAATAATTCTTGAAAAAGTAACCAAACGCTTCGGTAAATTTACCGCGGTGGATAAACTCGACCTTGTTATAGCGGACGGCGGTTTTGTCACGCTGCTTGGTCCTTCCGGCTGCGGCAAGACAACCACGCTCCGCATGATTGCCGGCCTTGAAAGCCCCACCGAAGGGGAAATCTATATCGACGGCAAGCCGGTGTATTCTTCCTCAAAGGGAATCGACATTTCGCCGAATAAACGGGATGTGGGCTTTCTCTTTCAGAACTACGCACTCTGGCCCCACATGACCGTGGAGCAAAATATCGGCTTCGGCCTTGAAAACCTTAAGTGGGACAAGCGGAAGATACAGGCAAGAGTGGACGAATTGTTGACCACGCTCAAAATTGAGACGCTGGGTAAACGCTACCCCGCGGAGCTTTCGGGCGGTCAGCAGCAGCGGGTCGCCATCGCGCGGACGCTCGCCACCGGCCCCCGCGTGCTTTTCATGGACGAACCGCTTTCCAACCTTGACGCAAAACTGCGTACGGAAATGCGTTCCGAGCTGAAACGGCTCCACACCGAAACCGACTCCACCTTTGTGTACGTCACCCACGATCAGCTCGAGGCCATGACCCTTTCCACAAAGACCTGTCTCATGAAGGAAGGGATCGTTCAGCAGTATGCCCCGCCGCTTGAAGTGTACAACAGCCCGGCAAACCTTTTTGCCGCGGATTTTGTGGGAAGCCCCACCATGAACTTTATTCAAGCATCGGCGCGCGGAGGAACCGCACCCGAAATCATTCTGCCTTCCGCCGGCGGAGAATTCGCGTTTACTCCGGTATCCGGGGCAATAAGCGTTCGTGACGGACAAAAGCTGACGCTCGGCATACGTCCCGAATACATCCAGATAAGCCCTTCCGGTTCGACGCCCGCGAAAACATACGCGGCCCTTCCTTCCGGCATGGAAACAATTGTTAAAATTCATCTTGGCGAATTGATACTTACCTCTGTGGTTTTCGGGGCGATAGACTACAAGATCAACACCGAAATCAGAATTGACTTCACCGGAGAGAACTGCATACTCTTTGACGAAAACGGTGTGAACCTTGGACTTGGGAAAGTGAGAGTTCTTTGATAACGATAGAGCTTCATTCCTTTGGATACAAATACGGCGGAGAAAGCGGGGATTTTGTATTTGACGCGCGTTTTCTGCCGAATCCCTACTACCTCGACAGCCTTCGTCCGCTGAGCGGAAAGGACGCGCCCTGTGCCGATTATGTGTTGAGCTCTCCGTCCGGGCAGGAAACCTTCCGCTTGTTAAAGAAGCTTGTCCTCGTTATGGTGCGCGGTTTTTCTGAAAAGGAAGAAGAGCGCCCCGTCCTCAAGGTGTGTATAGGATGCACCGGAGGCAAGCATCGTTCCGTCGCGCTCGTGGAAGCGCTTGCAAATGCCTTCCGCGAAGCCGGGTTCCCCGTGAACATTCGCCACCGCGAAATGGAAGCCGGCCGCTATTAGCGCGTTCTATTCGCTTTAAAAAACAGAAACCGGCGCATGGAGATTTTTCTATTATGCGCCGGTTTCTGTTTCATGGTTACTCTTTAACATCATTCCTAAGGAAACACTGATTTATT
>DBDH01000093.1:0-243 GCA_002293455.1 Treponema sp. UBA937 | reverse complement strand
ATGATGATTAGAGTCAATTTAATTATCATTACCCTAAGAAATCGGAATTTGAATCAGTAGTTATGGTATTGATTCATGCGGTTTCTCTCTTCCTTCTTTTTCGGCTTGGGGAAGATATCTCTGAAAACTTTGCGCTCGCACTGCTTCCTATTTGACATTATGATATTTCGCGATTAGTGTATAACTATCATGACAGATTATCGTTCGATTATAAACGATCCAAAACTAAGCCGGGAAGAACGG